>CAIVXR010000243.1 GCA_903909925.1 uncultured beta proteobacterium
ATAAGAGGCAATATCGGGGACATTTAATTTGTCACATTCTGTATAACGCTTAGGCAGCTGACCGCCGAGCTTATGACGTTGCTCTTTTAAATACTTCAGCTCTTCACTATTTTCATCAGGTCTAAAAAAGTTAAGGTTTGTAGCCTGCTCATCCGTTAAGGGCAAATTAAAACGATTGCGATACGCAATCAACGCTTCGTCATCTAACTTTTTCTGGCTATGCGTAGTCATCTTTCCTTGACCGGCATTACCCATGCCATAACCTTTCTTGGTATGGGCCAAGATCACTGTTGGCTGACCTACATGATTAGCAGCTGCTTGATAGGCCGCATGAATTTTGACTAAATCATGACCACCTCTTTTGAGGCGATCAATTTGCTCATCTGTCATGCCCTGAGCAAGACGGGCTAATTCTTCATTTTGACCAAAGAAATTTTTACGGTTAAAGCTGCCATCTTTCGCAGCAAAGGTTTGCATTTGTCCATCAACTGTTTGCGCAAAAGCCTTTACCAATGCTCCTGTTGTATCTCTCGCAAACAGTCCATCCCAATCACTACCCCATACCAACTTAATCACATTCCAACCAGAGCCTCTAAATAGTTTCTCGAGTTCATCAATAATTCTGCCATTGCCACGTACCGGCCCATCTAAGCGTTGCAAATTACAATTGACTACCCAAACCAAGTTATCGAGCTTTTCTCTAGAAGCTAAGGTCAAGGCGCTCATACTTTCTGGCTCATCCATCTCGCCATCACCAAATACACCCCACACTTTTCTAGTGGAGCAATCTAATAATTTGCGATCACTCAGATAGCGCATAAAGCGTGCATGGTAAATCGAACTAATAGGCCCAATTCCCATGGAGCCAGTTGGGAATTGCCAAAAATCGGGCATTAACCAGGGGTGTGGATAACTTGATAAGCCTTGCGCTCCAGATTCAGATGCAGTAATTTCACGCCTGTAATGCAACAGGTCATTCTCTGTCAGCCTTCCTTCTAAATAAGCTCTTGCATAGACTCCAGGGGCGCTATGAGGCTGAAAGAAAACCAAGTCTCCGCGCTCTTTTGCATCTCCACCTTCAACTCTTGCGCGGAAAAAATGATTGAACCCAACCTCAAATAAATCTGCGGCGCTTGCATAGCTAGCAATATGCCCGCCTAATTCGCCATAAGCTTCATTTGCTTTTGCAACCATTGCGAGTGCATTCCACCGCATCAAAGAAGCAAGTTTTTCTTCAATCGCTAGATCTCCAGGAAATGGAGGCTGTTCATCTACTGGGATTGAATTTACGTAAGGCGTGACTAAGTCAGGCACCCAGTTGATTTGATTTTTATTCGCCAGCTTTAGCAAACTATCCAAAATGAATTTAGCGCGGGCGCTATCACCTGAGACCAGTAAATCCATAAAAGCTGCATTCCACTCCGCAGTTTCTGCTGGATCGGTATCAACGTGCTCAAGATTTAAATATTTTTTGATGTCGGGAGCATTCATGAAAAATTCCTTTGTCTCTTTTTATGCTTTAAATTTACAACACGACTTTACGAAAATCACCCAATAGCTGGGTGAGGTAGTTAGTGAAATGGGTTGCTAAAGCTCCATCAATCACGCGATGGTCTGCAGTCATGGAAAGCGGGCAAATGAGACGAGGCACAAATTGCGCTCCATCCCAAACTGGTTTCATGACAGATTTATTGACTGCCAAAATCGCTACTTCTGGTGCATTCACAATCGGGGCACAGTAGGTGCCCCCAATTCCACCTAATGAAGAGATCGTAAAAGAAGCGCCTTGCATCTGATCTGGCTTTAACTTTCCTTCACGAGCTAACTTAGCTAGTGCAGCAGTCTCCTCTGCAATTTCTCTAACACCCTTCTGATCTACATTACGAATCACCGGAACCACCAAGCCAGCCGGGGTATCTACAGCAAACCCAATATGGAAGTATTTTTTTAAGATGAGGTCTTCGCCATCGAGCGAAGAATTAAATGTTGGGTACTTCTTGAGAGCAGCAACAGCAGCCTTAATCAAGAATGCTAATAAAGTAATCTTTGTTGTCTCTTTTGCATTCTCTTGATTCAATTTACCGCGGAACTCTTCTAATTCAGTAATATCAGCATCATCGTGATAAGTCACTGCTGGGATCATCACCCAATTGCGAGCTAGATTGGCAGCTGAAACTTTCTGAATACGGCTTCGAGCCTGGCGCTCTATTTCTCCAAACTTTGTAAAGTCAATCTTAGGCCAAGGTAGTAAATCAAAACCTACATTGCTCTGACCTACTTGGGATGCTTCATCTCTTGCCAACATAGAGTGCTTGATAAATTGCCCAATGTCTTCCTTTGTAATACGCCCTCTTTGGCCGCTACCCGAAACCTGTGCAATATCAACACCAAATTCACGGGCAAATTTTCTGGCCGAGGGACCAGCCCAAAACTTGGGCGCAATCATGGCTTGATCTTTTTGAACCCCTGGAAATGCAATCTCAATACTCACAACTCCTCCGGAAAATAACGGGCTTTTCTATAGCATTATTGTGTTGGATTAGAGCCAAAATAGGATGCTATTTATTGGCTAAAATTCATATTTTTCAGCATAATATATCGTGTAATTAACTATTTATAGAATTTTATGAAACTAGATCCCATAGATATCAGAATATTGAATGAACTACAAAATGATAGCTCCCATAGCAATGTGGAGCTCGCTAAGCGGGTTCACCTATCACCTTCCCCCTGTCTGATGCGCGTTAAGGCACTCAAAGATAAAGGTGTTATCCGCAACTATGTCGCACTAGCAGACCCTAAGATTTTAGGGCTTGGCTTAAACGTCTTTATCTCGATTAGCCTTAAAGAGCAATCTAAAGAGGCTTTAGCCCAATTTGAACATCGCATCTCTGAGCACGATGAAGTGATGGAGTGCTACCTCATGACTGGTGATAGCGACTATCTAATCCGTGTAGCAGTGGCTGATATGGGTGCGCTAGAAAAATTTATCTTAGAACAACTCACACCAATACCTGGGATTGAAAAAATTCGGTCTAGTTTTGCCTTAAAGCAAGTGCGCTATAAAACTGCTTTACCATTACCCAAGTAAATAAAAGGCAATATAGAATTTATCTCAGACATCTATTAGGAAAAAAGCAATGCCACAAACAAATAATAAAGTAGCGCTCGTCACTGGAGCTGGTGTAGGGATTGGAAGAGCAGCAGCCAAAGCCCTTCTCAAAGGTGGTTTTCAAGTTGTGCTGACTGGACGCAATCTAGAAAAACTGGAAAAAGCAATCATTGATATTGGCGGTACAAATGAAAACTGTCTAGCGGTAACTTGCGACGTTGGTAAGCCTGAGCAAGTAAAGAAATTATTTGCCGCCCTAAAAGAGCGCTTTGGTCGGATCGACGTACTGTTTAATAATGCCGGCATTGGTGCGCCAGCGATTCCAATGGAAGACTTGACGTATGAGCAGTGGATGAATGTTGTGAATTCAAATCTCTGTGGCGCCTTCTTATGTTCTCAAGAAGCCATTCGGATGATGAAAGCACAATCACCGCAAGGCGGCAGAATTATCAATAATGGCTCTATCTCTGCGCATGCCCCAAGACCCATGTCAGCCCCCTACTCTGCTACTAAACATGGGATTAGCGGTTTGACAAAAACTATTGCTTTAGACGGTCGTCCATTTAATATTGCTTGCGGTCAAATTGATATTGGTAATGCAGCAACGGAAATGACTGAGCGTATGGCTGCTGGCATCATGCAGGCCGATCAATCTATTAAGGTTGAGCCCCGTATGGATGTAGAACATGTTGGAGAGGCAGTACTGCACATGGCACAACTGCCACTAGAAAGTAATATTCTTTCGATGACCATCATGGCGACTAAGATGCCTTTTGTTGGTAGGGGCTAAATGATTAAGTAATCTTTTTGAGTGTCTTGATATAACGCTGTGCATTCTTGACATAGCGTCCAGCAATATCCTCAATACTAGCAATTTGCTGTGAACTTAAGGTCTTTACTGCTTTAGCAGGTGAGCCAATAATCATTGAGCCATCTGGAAACTCTTTGCCTTCAGTCACTAGAGCTCCAGCGCCAACTAAACAGTTCTTGCCAATTTTTGCGCCGTTCAAAATCACAGCACCAATACCAATCAGGCTTCCATCACCGATATGACAACCATGAAGCATGACTTGATGCCCGACTGTAGCGTTCTTGCCAATCATCAGTGGGTAACCAGGATCAGTATGCAGAACTGATGCGTCTTGTACATTACTACCTTCGCCGATTTGAATGAGATCGTTGTCACCACGAATAACGACTTTAGGCCAGATACTCACATTTTTATGGAGTTCTACCTTACCAATTACCTCAGCACTGTCTGCAACCCAAGCGCCCTCTGACAGCTGAGGTGTCATTCCGTCTAGTTCAAATATAGCCATGACTCATTATAGGTATGAATCAGGCTATCTATAAAGACTGCAAAACTACCAATTAGGCTCACGATCTGGTGTAGAAGAAATGCGGTGCACACTTAAATCAGCGCCTTCATATTCCTCCTCTTGGGACATCCGAATACCGAGCACTGCCTTGAGTGTTCCGTAGACTACAAACCCACCAATTAAGGCAATGCCTACACCCAGTGCGCTGCCAATCAGTTGACCTGTAAAGGTGACGCCACCGATACCGCCTAGTGCTTTCGTTCCAAAAATACCAGCAGCTAATCCACCCCAGAGTCCACATAGCCCATGTAAGGGCCAAACACCGAGAACATCGTCAATCTTCCAGCGGTTTTGCACTAAGGTAAACATATAAACAAACAATGCGCCCGCAACCAAGCCAACAAACAATGCGCCAACTGGATGCATTAAATCAGAGCCAGCACAAACGGCAACTAAACCTGCGAGAGGGCCGTTATATACAAAACCTGGATCGTTACGACCAACAACCCAAGCAGCTAAAGTTCCACCCACCATTGCCATCAATGAATTTAAGGCAACCAAACCACTAATCTTGTCGATAGTCTGCGCGCTCATTACATTAAAACCAAACCAACCTACCGCCAGAATCCAAGCACCTAAAGCTAAGAATGGAATACTTGAAGGTGGATGTGCAGAAATTTGACCTTCTTTGGTATAGCGACCACGACGAGCTCCCAAAAGAATGACTGCTGGCAAGGCAATCCAACCGCCCACTGCATGAACCACTACTGAACCCGCAAAATCATGGAACTCTTCGCCGGTTAAGCCTTTAATCCAAGCCTGAATACCATAGTGCTGATTCCATGCTATACCTTCAAAGAAGGGATAAACAAAACCTACCAATACAAATGTAGCTATCAACTGTGGATTAAATTTAGCACGCTCTGCAATGCCGCCGGAAACAATCGCAGGGATAGCGGCGGCAAAAGTCAGTAAGAAGAAAAACTTTACTAATTCATAACCATTCTTCTCAGCCAGTAATTCCGCACCAGAGAAAAAGCTCACACCATAAGCAATGCTGTATCCGATAAAGAAATAGGCGATGGTTGAAACTGCAAAGTCCACCAAGATCTTGACCAAGGCATTGACCTGATTCTTTTTACGTACAGTGCCTAATTCTAGGAATGCAAAACCTGCATGCATGGCGAGAACCATGATGGCACCGAGCAAGATAAATAAAGTATCACTACCTGTTTTTAAAGTTTCCATGAACATTTCCCCTCTTATTTTTTGCATCATTATGGGGAAAAAATAATCCCAAATAAGTGCAGATTGCACTTATTTAGTGCATGAATAGGCCCAATTTATGGTTTATGATGATTTTTCATACACTCAAGGGAGAACCCATGAAAAAAGTCCTAGTTTTTTTAGCCGTTTTGGCAGCATTTTCTAACCTAGTTCAGGCTCAAGAGACCATTAAAGTGGTGAGCACCCAAGAATTAGCAAATGTCTGCAAACTACCTGCTAGTCCAGAATCCCGCAGCTTCTGTATTGGATTTACTACTGCCGTGTATGAAACCTATTTAGCAACGCGTCATCCGCAGCGCGCTAAGCCATTTATTTGCGTTAAGCAACCAGCTCCTGCACGTGATGAAGTGATTGGTGACTTTGTTAAGTTTGCACAATCAAATCCACAAGCAGCTGATAAACCAGCTGCAGGTGTGTTCTTAGGATTTATGGCTACACGCTTTCCTTGCGCCAGAAAATAATTCACAGGACTTAGCGAACTCAAAATATATTTAAAGGATTAGTTGATATGAAAAAAATTATCGCAATTACTGCAACAACCTTAGCAATTGCTGGTTGCTCAAATATGAGCAATACAGAACAACGTACACTCTCAGGCGCCAGCATTGGTGCAGCAGCTGGTGCAGTTGGCACAGCAATTTTCCATGGCAATCCTATTTGGGGTGCTGTTGGTGGCGCAGCTGTTGGCGCGGCTTCTGGATATGTATACGATGCTTACAAGAAAGAGCAAGCATCCGAATATAACTCTGGCTATAACGCAGGTAAAAATAATCAGCCAGCTAAAGCACCCAACTAAATCATATTCTTACCGCAGTAAAAAACCCAGCTCCTATTAATTTATAAGCTGGGTTTTTATTTGGATCTGCCCCGTTAAAGCTTTATGAATAGGGCACTTATTGGCAATCTCAATTAAGCGCTCTTTGTCTTCTGGATTGAGATTACCAATCAACTGAATATCACGTGTAAATTTCTCAATATCGTCTATCCGCTCAATACCAACGGTGACGATAGTATTTTCTAGATTCATTGCTTTACGGCTTGCATACATTTTTAAAGTCATGCTGGTGCAGGCCGCCAAGGCGGCACCCAAATATTCATGTGGACTTGGCCCAGTTCCGCCGCCACCTTTATTCACCTCTGCATCAGATAAAAAATGTAAATCACCTACGCTCAATTTTTGCTGGAGTGGGCCTTCGCCAAACTGGGATGTTACTGTTCTCATAAAGACCTTAAAAAATGAAATGCTGTTGATGATTGCTTGATTTTAGATTCATGTTGACTGGGGTTTGCTCGCTTTACTGACTGTAGGTAGCTGAGCTTTTTTCCAAGCACTAAATCCGCCTTCTAGATGCGACACCTTGGGAACTCCCATTTTTTGCAAGGTCTCAGTTGCCAAGGCAGAACGCCAAGCAGAAGCGCAATACAAAACCAAACGTTTACCTTCGCCGAAAATTGGCTTGTAATAAGGGCTGTCTGGATCAACCCAAAATTCCAACATTCCTCGTGGGGCGTGCATTGCACTTGGAATCATGCCTTCACGCTCTAATTCTCGAATATCCCGAATATCGACAAAAATGGTATCGGGATCATCTAGTAAGTCTTGCGCTTTTTCTAGTGGGACCGTTTCAATTTGGGCCATTGCGTGCGCAATGAGCTCTTGATAGCCGATCTTTAATTTCACCAAAATCTCCTAAAGTAACAATATCTTAAGATAAGGACTCACCTGCTACCATTCTGCTATGAACTTTACCCCTACAGAACTTGGCGCCAGCATTATTTTTGCCATTGCAGTTTTGCATACTTTTTGTGCTGGCTATTTTGAATCCCTGGCTAAAAATTCTAAGTCCCATGCTGGCCTGTGGCATCTGCTGGGTGAGGTCGAAGTTGTGTTTGGCTTCTGGGCTGCAGTACTGATTATTTTCATGTGCTTTATTGATGATCTCAATACTGCAAAGATTTTTTTAGAAAAGCGTAACTTTACAGAACCTCTATTCGTATTTGCCATCATGATTGTGGCAGGCAGTAAACCAATATTGTTTATCTCTACTGAAATTTTGCACTTACTTGCAAAAGGTTTGCAGTCTATCCTACGTATTAAAAGTGCCCCAACTCTCTATTTCTTGACCTTGGGCATTACCCCGCTGCTAGGCTCATTCATTACCGAGCCCGCTGCGATGACATTAGCTGCATTTTTATTGCGCGACTTGGTGTATCGACACCAATGCTCGAAAAGCTTGTTGTTTGGAACGCTGGGTGTTCTATTTGTAAACATCTCTATTGGCGGAACCCTAACAAACTTTGCAGCACCGCCAGTACTCATGGTTGCTTCAACTTGGGAATGGAGCTCAGCCTTCATGTTTGCAAATTTTGGTATTGAATCTTGCGTTGCAATTTTTATTAATGCGCTTGGTGCGACATTACTCTTTCATCGCCAACTCATCGAGCCGAGTGCCTCTTCAAAACATACCAAAATTCCACTGGCAGTAATCTTGATGCATATCCTATTTTTAGTTGGTGTTGTGGTATTTGCTCATGACCCCATTATCTTCATGTGGATACTGTTGTTCTTCATTGGCTATACCACTGCCTATCCAAAACATCAAAGTCCGCTCATCCTAAAAGAAGCTTTATTAGTGGGATTTTTCTTGGGTGGTTTAGTGGTCTTAGGATCGCTTCAAGGGTGGTGGTTACAACCTGTACTTGGGATAATGAGTCCTACTGCGGTCTTTTATGGCAGTCTGGCACTAACAGCGATTACAGATAATGCAGCGCTCACGTATTTAGGATCTTTAGTAACCGGCACTTCCTTAGAGTTCAAGCTAGCCCTAGTCGGTGGCGCGGTTGCTGGTGGCGGTTTAACTGTTATCGCCAATGCGCCCAACCCAGCAGGAATTGCCATCTTACGGCAACACTTTCCGAACGGAGCAGTCTCGGCCCTCTACCTACTAATAGCCGCTCTTCCACCAACAATAGTCGCAATTCTGGCCTATCGACTCATATAGACAGTAAAATCTAAGCTTCGCCCCCAGTTATAAACCTGAGAACGGCATATGAAAAAGCTTTATATCAAAACCTTTGGCTGTCAAATGAACGAGTATGACTCGGGCAAGATGGCAGACCTCCTCCATGCTAATGAGGGCATGGTCATGACTGATAGACCTGAAGACGCAGATGTCGTTCTTCTGAATACTTGCTCTATTCGGGAGAAAGCAGAAGATAAGGTTTTCTCTGATTTAGGACGTTTACGTGAGCTTAAGAAAACTAAACCCAATTTATTAATTGGTGTTGGTGGTTGCGTTGCTAGTCAAGAGGGCCAGCAAATTGTGAGTCGGGCGCCTTATGTAGATGTTGTCTTCGGACCGCAAACATTGCATCGTCTATCAGATCTGATTACACAACGTCGCCAAACCGGCATCCCTCAGGTAGACATCTCTTTTCCTGAAATTGAAAAGTTTGATCATCTGCCTACATCACGCCAAACGCGTGGCTCTGCCTATGTATCGATTATGGAGGGCTGCTCTAAATACTGTAGCTACTGCGTGGTTCCCTATACACGAGGTGAAGAAGTATCAAGACCATTCGATGATGTTCTCACTGAGGTTGCAGGACTTGCTAGCAAAGGCGTTAAAGAGATTGTCTTGCTTGGTCAAAACGTTAATGCTTATCTTGGGAAAATGGGCGGCACTGAAGAGATTGCCGACTTTGCATTACTCATTGAATATATTGCCGATATTCCTGGGGTCGAGCGTATTCGCTTCACCACAAGCCATCCCAAAGAATTCACCCAACGTCTCATCGATGTATATGCGAAAGTTCCTAAGCTAGTAAGCCATTTACATCTGCCCGTTCAGCATGGGTCTGACTCTGTACTATCCGCCATGAAACGGGGATACACCACATTAGAGTACAAAAGTATCATTCGTAAAATGCGGGTTGTACGACCTGATTTGACCTTATCAAGTGATTTCATTGTGGGCTTTCCGGGTGAGACTGAGGCCGACTTTGAAAAACTCTTAAAGATGGTTCGCGAGCTCGAGTTTGATAATAGCTTCTGTTTTATCTTTAGTCCCCGCCCTGGTACACCAGCAGCTAATCTCAGTGATGACACTCCCTATGAAACAAAACTTAAGCGCTTGCAAACACTTTTAAGTGTTGTTGAGGCACAAGCTAATCAAATTAGTCAAAGAATGCTGGGTAATACCGAGAGAGTCTTGATTGAAGGTTTAGCCAAAGATGGTATCAATTTGCAAGGTCGCGCTGAAAATAATCGCGTAATCCATTTCACAGCGCCTAATCAAGAAATTGAATCCTTAATTGGGCAAATAGTTGATATTCGCATTACTGAAGTCTTAAATTACACCCTAAGAGGCGAATTAGTCGAAGCTCATGCCCACTAAGCTCACTATTGAGATTCAGTATGCAAATCTAGCCATTGAAGCTGCTGTGTCAAGGGTTGCTAATACGAGCATCTTAAAAAAATGGGTAAGGGCTGCAACCAGCTATGGTGGTTTATTAACCTTACGCTTTGTAAATACTGCAGAGGGCAAGAAACTAAACTTTTCTTTCCGCAAAAAAGATTACGCTACTAATGTCTTAACTTTTCCATATGAACTTTCTAAAAATACTTTGGCTGCAGATATTATTTTTTGTTTGCCTATCATTCGAAAAGAAGCAAAAGAGCAAAAAAAATTACTGAAGGCCCATTTAGCCCACTTAATCGTGCATGGCTGCCTCCATGCTCAAGCTTATGACCATGAGACAAAAAAGGATGCCGAGAAAATGGAAGCGCTAGAGCTTAATATCTTGAGTCAACTGGGCTTTACAAACCCCTATATAGCCCAATAATTCACATTCTGATATGTATTCATCGATTTCACTTATTTCTACGCTATTCTTGGAACATGCCTGACCCCAACAAATCTCTTTTAAATCGCTTGGCTGATTTTTTAACGCCACTGCCTAACCATCCTAGTGAGCGTCGCCAAGAATTAATAGCCACATTACGTGAAGCGCAAGCTGAAGGTTTAATTGATGCTGATGCCCTCTCTATGATTGAAGGCGTCTTTCAAGTTGGCCAACTATGTGCGCGAGATATCTTAGTACCACGCGCCCAAATTGATTGGATCGACATTAATCTACCTCTTAGTGATTTGATTAAAACTGTGATTGAAGCAGCGCACTCCCGCTTCCCAGTATTTGAGGGTAGCCGCAATAATGTGATTGGTATTTTATTGGCCAAAGATTTACTAAGGCATTCAACAGAAAAAGATTTTCAAGTGCGAGATTGGCTGCGTCCGGCAGTCTTCATTCCTGAATCAAAACGTTTAAGCGTTCTCTTACGTGACTTCAAAGATAACCGGAATCATTTAGCTGTGGTAGTTGATGAATATAGTGGCATTGCAGGCATTATTACTATCGAAGATGTTCTTGAACAAATTGTTGGCGATATTGAGGATGAGCATGATATCGATGAAGAGGCTGATAACATCATCTCTCTAGATAATGGTGATATCCGAGTAAAAGGCATTACTGAACTCGAGCAATTGAATCAAGCACTCGGCACAAAATTTGCTGTAGAAGATATTGAAACTGTAGCTGGGCTTGTAGTCCAGCATCTTGGTCGCGTTCCTAAAATTGGTGAACGCATTGCAATAGATGGCGTTGAATTTGAAGTGCAGCGCGCTGACCCAAGGCAAGTTCATATTTTGCTGGCCCGCCAAATTAATAAAGCTGCTGACTGAGAGATATCTTGCTTGATCTGTATTCTAGTAAGGCTCATCAAAATATGAGGGCAGTAGTCCTTATTACACTCTTTGTTTTAGGTGCATTAATCGCTCTAGCAGCTGAACTTCCCTATGGCGGCTGGGTTCAGATCCCATTACTCAGCATCGTTTGGTGGCGACTGAGCCTGCTAAATGATTATTCACTAAAACAGTATTTTTTCTCTAGCCTAGCATTTGGCATTGGCTACTTTGTGGTGGGTCTTTGGTGGCTCTATATCAGCCTTCATGATATTGGCGGCATGAATGCTGCACTCTCCTGTGTAGCAGTTTTTTTGCTATCGACATATGTCGCTTTATATTTCTCAATCGCCTGTTTATCAATTCGGCTCTTTAAATCTTCTTCCCTATCAGGGCTACTCTTAGCCTCGAGCTGGGTATTTGCTGAATATCTTCGTGGAGAATTATTCACTGGATTTCCGTGGATGGGTTTTGCAGAAACACAAATTAATGGGCCATTTGCATCCATAGCTCCATTTCTAGGTGGGCTTGCTTGCACCTTCTTAGTGATCTGGCTTTCTTGGGAAATTTTTCAACTCAAGAACCGCTTCAAAATTAGCCTCATTAGTATTACTACTGTCATTACGATTTCACAATTAGCAGGATTAGTTTCTTTTACTAAACCTGTTGGTGAACCTATTAGTATTCGACTGATACAGGGAAATTTTGAACAAAGCCTTAAATTCAATCCACTGGCTATCAATAAGCAAATTGATTTTTATGCAAATGAAATCAAGAAAGAAGCTGCTGACCTCATCATCATTCCTGAAACGGCATTTCCATGGCCGCAAAATAATCTTCCGGCTGGCTTAATCAATTACCTGCAAGATTTTTCAAATGCTAGCTCGAGTAATATTCTCTTAGGGTTGGTTGGTGAGGTTGCTACAGATAAAGGCATGCAATATACCAATCGGGCAACTGGCTTATCACCAAATACTCCTGTATCCCAGTACGACAAATCTCACTTGGTGCCATTTGGTGAATTTATTCCTCTAGGGTTTCAATGGTTTGTTCAAGCCTTTAATGTTCCCATGAGTGACTTTGCTAGTGGCAGTCTGAAGCAAGCGCCTTTCAATATTGTGCGCAAAGATCAGCCAGCGATTCATGCAGCCATAACGATTTGTTATGAGGATGTATTTGGTGGCGAGCTATCCTCTCGCATTCACAATAGCCAGGCGCCAGTTAATCTACTGATTAATATGACCAACCTTGCCTGGTTTGGTCAATCACAAGCACCAATGCAGCAGTTGCGCCTATCCCAAATGCGCTCAATCGAAACAGGCCTACCAGCTTTACGTGCTACCAATACCGGCATTACAGCAGTCTTGGGAGCCGACGGCAAAATACTTGCAGCTCTCCCCCAATTTACCCAAGCAAGCTTGAGTGCTCAGGTTCAGCCCTATACAGGTAAAACGCCTTATGTCATTTGGGGTAATTTGCCAATTTTGGGTATTTCTTGCATCCTGCTGATCTGGGGTCTGATTCGTCATCGACGTTTTTAGTCATTTTTGACTCTATCACCTACTAGCCATGTAAAATCAACGGCTTAGCCAGGTTAATCATGCTTACTTTTCAGCAAATCATTCTCAAACTTCAGGATTACTGGGACCAACAAGGTTGCGCCCTATTGCAGCCCATTGACCTTGAGGTTGGCGCAGGGACGTCTCATACTGCGACCTTCCTTCGCGCTATCGGACCAGAGCCATGGAAGGCTGCTTACGTACAACCATCCCGTCGGCCTAAAGATGGTCGCTACGGTGAAAACCCAAACCGTCTACAACACTACTATCAATATCAAGTAGTTCTCAAGCCAGCACCAGAAAATATTCTTGAGCTTTACCTTGGATCGCTCGCAGCGCTAGGTCTGGACCTTAAGGAAAATGATGTGCGCTTTGTAGAGGATGACTGGGAGAACCCTACGCTTGGCGCTTGGGGTCTTGGCTGGGAAGTTTGGTTAAATGGTATGGAAGTGACTCAGTTCACTTATTTTCAACAAGTAGGTGGCTTAGATTGCAAACCAGTTCTTGGTGAAATTACTTACGGCATCGAACGCTTAGCAATGTATATTCAAAATTGTTCAAACGTATATGACCTAGTTTGGACAGATGGCATTTCTTATGGTGATGTGTATCACCAAAACGAGGTGGAGCAATCTTGCTATAACTTTGAACACTCAAATACTGACTTCCTATTTGCCAACTTTGCCAATTACGAGAGCGAAGCAAAACGCTTAATGGAAGTGCCTCTTGCTTTGCCAGCCTATGAAATGGTTCTGAAGGCAGCACATACCTTTAACTTACTTGATGCTCGTGGTGCTATTTCAGTAACCGAACGTGCAGCCTATATTGGCCGTATTCGCAACCTTTCTCGCTCAGTAGCCCAAGCTTATTTTGAGTCTCGTGAAAAGTTAGGCTTCCCAATGTGTCAACGCCAAACCAAAGCTTAGGTATCCAGATCTTAGCAACCTATTTATGAAGATAAGCAATTCACCTTCCCAGTCTGCTACTTTATTAATTGAAGTCTTGACTGAAGAGTTGCCACCAAAATCACTACGTCGCTTAGGTGATGCCTTTAGTGAAGGTATTTTTACAGCCTTAAAGACTGCTGGCTTAGCAAGTGAGTCATCAATAGTAGCTAGCTTTGCTACGCCACGACGCTTAGCAGTTCAAGTGAGCAATGTTCTTAATCAGGCACCTGATCATCCTGTTCGCGAAAAACTATTGCCAACTAGTATCGCCTTTGATACCGCTGGTAAAGCTACGCCACCATTGCTGAAAAAATTGGGTGCGCTTGGTTATGCTGATATTGACATCACCAAACTCGAAAAATCAGGCGAAGGTAAAAATGAGGCGCTCTACCTTAACGTAATTGCTAAGGGCGCAGCACTTGAGCAAACCGCACAAGCAGCACTTGAGCAAACACTGGGTAAATTGCCGATCGCTAAAATGATGCACTATCAAGTGCTTCAAAATAATGGTCAATTAGCAGATGTTCAATTTGCTCGCCCAGCACATCGCATTATTGCCCTGCATGGCAATACACCTCTAAATATCAGTAGCCTAGGAATTACTGCCAGTAACCAGACTGAGGGGCATCGTTTTTTAGCCCCAGGCATTGTGACGATCACTTCTGCAGACCAATATGAGCATGATCTGCAAATTAAAGCAAAAGTAGTGCCCAGCTTTCATCAACGCAGAGACCAAATCAAATCGGCCCTTCTCAAAGCGGCTGGTGATGACTTAGTCTTAATGCCAGACAGCTTATTAGATGAAGTAACTGCTCTCGTTGAATGGCCAGCCATTTACGAGTGTCATTTTGATCAAGAATTCTTAGAAGTACCACAAGAATGCTTGATTTTGACAATGCAAACTAATCAGAAATACTTTGCATTAACTGATCAGCAAGGCAAATTACGTAATCGCTTCTTAATTGTTTCGAATATTGAGACTACTAAGCCAACTGCCATCATCTCAGGTAATGAACGTGTTATACGTCCACGCCTTGCAGATGCACGCTTCTTCTTCCAACAAGATCAAAAGCGTCCTTTAGCTTCGCGTGTTGCTGATCTTGACAAAGTGGTTTATCACAATCAATTAGGTAGCCAGCTTGAACGTAGCAAACGCGTTCAAGATCTAGCAATTGGTATTGCGAAAAAGCTTAATGTCGATCCAAAGCTAGTAAGTCGTGCTGCAGAAATTGCCAAGACTGATTTACTCACTGATATGGTCGGCGAGTTCCCTGAGTTACAAGGCGTTATGGGAAGTTACTATGCAAAGCATGATGGTGAAAATTCTGAAGTAGCTAGCGCATGCAGTGAACACTATATGCCACGCTTTGCAGGCGATGCATTACCAAATACCCAAACTGGCACAGTTCTGGCCATTGCCGATAAATTAGAGACCCTAGTTGGTATTTGGGGTGTTGGGCTTGCACCAACTGGTGATAAAGACCCTTATGCATTACGTCGTCATGCCCTGGGGATTTGCCGCTTACTTCTAGAAAAGAATCTCTCGTTAAGCTTACCCGAGTTAATCGAATTAACTCGGGCACAGTTCTCACAAAAGGATGTCCAAGAAAAAGCAAACTCTGCTGCTATTTATGAATTCATAATCGATCGCTTGCGAGCTTACTTGCGCGATCAATCTGTTGCCGGAAAGCCATTCACTAGCGCGGAAATTGATGCTGTGCTCAGCCAAAATCCAGCGCAAATTAATGACTTGATCCAGCGCTTAACTGCTTTACGTGAATTTAATGCTTTGGCCGAAGCTACTCAACTTGCTGCTGCAAACAAACGGATTAGTAACATCCTCAAGAAAACAACGACCGCTATCCCAGCAAAATGCTCAAGTAAGTTATTGCAAATTCCAGCGGAAGCTAGCCTTCATAAGGCCCTAGAAAGCATTACTCCTACCCTCAATACTGCTTATGAAAAACGCCAATTCGTTGAACTCTTAAAAGCATTGGTTGCCTTAAGTGCACCAATTGATCAGTTCTTTGCTGATGTCATGGTGATGGATCCCAATCCAGAGTTACGCGATAACCGCCTAGCACTCCTGCAACAACTTCATCAGAAAATGAACCTCGTTGCTGATCTCGGCAAATTAGCATGAGTATTAGCTCTTCTAAACTCATCATCCTTGATCGCGATGGTGTAATCAACGAAGACCGTGATGATTATGTGAAATCCGTTGATGAATGGGTTCCGCTACCAAAAAGCTTAGAAGCAATAGCCTTACTGAATCAAGCAGGTTATCAAATTGCAATTGCTACTAATCAATCTGGTTTATCTAGAGGTTATTTTGCGATTAATGATCTGCATGCTATGCATAGCAAGATGGATAAGCTCCTGCAGCCATTAGGTGGCCATATTGATAGCATCTTTTTTTGTCCCCATCTGGATGCTCATGGCTGTGATTGCCGCAAGCCAGCGCCAGGCCTTATTAAAGAGATCGCCTTACGCTACAAAAAAATGAATAGTGCCCAACCTCTTTTAGGCGTTCCCATTGTTGGCGATTCTTTACGTGATTTACAAGCTGGTATTGCACTAGGAGCTTCACCCCATCTAGTGCTCACTGGCAAAGGTCAAAAGACTTTAGATCAGGGTAACTTGCCCGAAGGGACCCAGATTCATGCAGATCTCATGGCATTTGCAAATGCGCTCCTAGAAAATAAGGCATAGAGAAGACATGATCTACGTGCGCTCTTTCCTCTTTGCTTTATTTCTTTTACTCTTTACGCCAATTTGGTCCGTACTGTGTATGTTGGCATTTCCTTTTCTGAGTCCAGAAAATCGTTATCGCTTTATCGGTCTTTGGAACAAAGTCGTCATTTGGCTCTTATGGTATTTGTGTAACATCCACTATGAAATTCGTGGCATGGAGCACATGCGCGCAGTACTTGATAAACCAGTCATTATTCTTAGCAAGCATCAGTCTGCTTATGAAACGATTGCTTATATTGCGCTTCTTCCAAAACAGCTATGCTTTGTCTTTAAGCGTGAATTGCTTTGGATTCCATTTTTCGGCTGGGCTTTAGCTTTACTGAAGATGATTCACATTAATCGCGCTAACAAACAAACAGCAGCGCTATCAGTGGCTAGCCAGGGTCGCAAACGCCTGAGTGAAGGCAAATGGATCATGCTTTTCCCAGAGGGCACTAGAACAGCGAGGGGCTCAACCAAACCATATCGCAAAGGCGGTGCACGTCTTGCAAGTGCCACAGGTGCATTAGTCATTCCGATCGCACATAACGCAGGTAATTTCTGGCCTAAGAACAGCTTCCTAAAGCAACCTGGCACAGTTATCTTTTCTATTGGGCCAGCAATTATTTCAGAGGGGAAATCTGGCGAGGATCTACAACAGGAAGTTGAGGGCTGGATCGAATCAGAAATGCGAGTCATCGACCCTGCGGCTTACAAATAGACTTGCTTTAAGAGGCTAAAATTTTAGCCCACTCAATATAGCGCTCTACCGCAATATCTTGCGCTCTGGCTTTTAATTCAGTTTCGGTCAATCTCAATCTCTCTGCAAACGCTTGTAAATTAGTGCGTAACATTTTCCTTCTCTGCGAAAAAGCTGCTGCAACAAGCTGCTCTAGAGAGCGCCATTCTGCATCACTTAAGTTGAAGTCTATGCGCGGGATCATGCGCACTACTGCAGAATTTACTTTTGGCTGGGGTTCAAAAGCTTCGGGGGGCACTTCTAGAAC
>CAIVXR010000244.1 GCA_903909925.1 uncultured beta proteobacterium
ATTCCCTATTAATTCGTAGTGCTAGCCCTGAAAAAATTAGACAGATTCGTGCACTAGTGGCTAAATTAGATATGCCAGGTAATAGCAATGGCAATATCTGGGTAGTCCCATTGCGCAATGCTGAGGCTACGAAGTTAGCGGTGACGCTTAGAGCAATTGTTGCTGCTGATGCAGCTTTATCAGCGCAAGTTGCTAGCGGCTCGGTTAATCAAGGAGTGAGCAATACTCTTAATGGCACGACAAATACCCCATCTTCACCAATTGCTAGCTCATCAGCTGGCAGCATGGCTGCTACATCGGCTTTGACTAGCAGTAGTGCTCCAACAACAGGGGGCATTATTCAAGCGGAGCCCGCAACAAATTCCATCATTATTACTGCAAGTGAGCCCTTATATCGAAATCTGCGGCATGTGATTGATCAGCTCGATAAACGACGCGGACAAGTTTATATAGAGTCGATTATTGTCGAAGTGAGCTCTACGAATGCGGCAGAGCTAGGGATTCAGTGGCAAGGTCTAATAGGTGCAGGCAATCAAAATACTGGCTTTGGCGGAACTAATTTTGGTGTTGGTGGAAACAATATTATCAATTTGTCGCAAAGTACTGGCGCCATTCTGAATCCCTCAACGGCAACAGCAACAACCGTTCAACCAGGCCAGGGCTTAAATCTTGGATTGCTCACAAAATTCAATGGTGTTACAGCCATGTCTGCATTAGTCTCGGCTTTAGCTACCACTACTGGTACTAATATTTTGTCGACCCCAAATCTGATTACCTTGGATAACGAAGAAGCTCGTATCGTAGTGGGTCAAAATATCCCAGTTCAGACTGGCTCATATGCCACCACTGGTGGTGTGGCTACGGTCAATCCGTTTACAACCTATAACCGTCAAGATGTTGGTTTGATTTTGAGGGTTCGGCCACAGATCTCAGAAAATGCCATCGTGAAGATGCAGATTTATCAAGAAGTGTCTTCGGTTGTTGCTGCAACAGCAAATGCTTCCTCTGGACCAACACTCAATAAGCGTGACATTGAAACGAATGTCATTGTTGATGATGGGCAAATCTTGGTATTGGGAGGTTTAATTGACAACCAATATACCGATAGCTCGAGCGGTATTCCCTATTTAAGTCAAATTCCAATTATTGGTGCGTTATTTCGCTCGGATAGCAATACTCGAACAAAAACGAATTTATTAGTCTTCTTGCGCCCTTATATTCTGCGAGACAAAGGTCAGGATCAGGAGATTACTGCTAATCGCATGCAATTTATGGATGCAAAACAGGGCGAGTTCAAGCCTTCAACGATGTTGCTACCCCCAGTTAAGGATATGCCAAAACTAGAGGAGGTAATACCACCCATCGTAAAGCCAACCAGTCCACTGCAGAATTCTGCAAAGTAAATTCATGCGGCATTCATTAAAGATTCCTTTCGCTTATGCAAGAGATCATCAGGTTTTGCTAAAGGGGGTGGTCGCTAATGAGCTAGTGGGTGGCGATGCTGAGAGCTTTACCTTAATACATAGTCCTGCAACCGATTTATCGGTTGTTCATGAAATTTGCCGCTCAGTTGGCGCTGTGACGCGTATAGAGAAACCAAGCGCTGAAGTCATGGAACTGATTCATGCGTTTTATGCACAAGGAGATTCTGATGCATCTCAGGTGCTTGATGAGGTTGAGGATGCAGTAGATCTATCTCGCCTTCTACAGGAAATGCCAGTCTCGACAGACTTATTGGAGGCCAATGATGATGCACCAGTAATCCGGATGATTAATAGTGTTTTAAAGCAAGCCATTCATAGTGAGGCATCTGATATTCATTTGGAGGCTTTTGAACGCAAGTCCGTTGTGCGTTTTAGGGTGGACGGTAATTTGCGTGACATTGTTGATATGCGTAAAGACTTGCATGCAGCCCTAGTATCTCGAATAAAAATCATGGCTTCCTTAGATATTGCTGAAAAGCGGATGCCACAGGACGGC
>CAIVXR010000245.1 GCA_903909925.1 uncultured beta proteobacterium
ATTACCCTCTAAGCCTGAGTGCGTTTTGATATAGCCATTATTCATGTCTAACTGACCAATAAAGAGTTCAGTATTGGGTTTGTGTCCAATCGCAATGAAGGCGCCTGTAAGGGCAATATCTTCCATGCTGCCATCTTGTTTTTTAATACGCACACCAGTAACTCCTTTTTCATCGCCCAGAACTTCATCTAAGGTTGAGTTGAGCTTGAGTTCTACTTTACCTTCGGCAACTTTAGCCATTAAGCGATCATTTAAGATTGGCTCTGCACGGAACTTGTCGCGACGGTGAATCACAGTTACTTTCTTTGCAATGCCAGTGAGGTAGAGCGCTTCTTCAACTGCAGTGTTGCCACCACCAACGACACAGACATCTTGATTGCGGTAGAAGAAACCATCGCAAGTAGCGCAACCCGAAACACCGCGACCCATGAATGCTTCTTCACTAGGTAAGCCAATGTATTGAGCAGAAGCGCCAGTAGAAATAATCAAGGCATCGCAGGTATAGGTTCCAGAGTCGCCAACTAAGCGAATTGGTTTTTCTTGAAGAGCCGCCGTATGAATATGGTCAAAAATAATCTCAGTATTGAAGCGCTCTGCATGCTTTAAAAAGCGGTCCATGAGCTCTGGGCCTTGGACCCCATCAGCATCTGCAGGCCAGTTTTCGACGTCAGTGGTGGTCATTAATTGACCCCCTTGAGCCAGGCCAGTAATCAGGGTGGGCTTTAAATTGGCTCGGGCGGCATAGACTGCTGCAGTGTAGCCAGCAGGGCCAGAACCGAGGATAAGAACTTTGGAATGTTTTGGGGTATTTGTAGTCATAAGCAAATTATAGGTTTGCTTGTTTACAATCGGTAGAACATGGCGAGAACCGTATACCCGAAGTCCCAAATCCCCCAGCCACCCAATAGCGATGGGCAGGGTAGGATGCCCCGCCTTCTGCTGGAGGCTCGCTGGTTCATCTCCCTGGGTTTATGCCTGGGCTTATTCGCCATTTTGTTGACTTATTCCAAGGCTGATCCAGCCTGGTCCCATGCCAGTTTTGAGACCCCTAGGAACTTAGGTGGCCGTTTTGGGGCTTATTTAGCCGATTTGATGCTGTATATCTTTGGCGTCTCTGCTTTCTGGTGGGTTGCACTCTTTGGCCGCAGAGTCCTCAATGGCTGGCGTGAGCTCTGGAGTATTCCGCTGCCACCTGATCCTGATGCCAAACCAGAATCCCTCTTGGTGCGCTGGTTAGGCTTTGGATTGACCTTAGCGTGCAGCATGGGGCTTGAGTCTATTCGCATGCATTCTTTGTCCTGGGAACTCCCTAGACCTCCTGGTGGCATCTTGGGTGAGTTGATTGGCGATCCTCTGCAAATGTCCCTTGGCTTTACTGGGGCAACCTTGGTTTTGCTATTTGGCCTATGTGCTGGCTTATCCCTATTTTTACATTTCTCTTGGTTAGATATTGCCGAGAAAGTAGGGCGCTTCTTGGAGGTGACCTATCACCGCATTCGTGAACGTCGCGATAGTGAAGAAGATCGCAAGCTTGGTGAGGTTGCTGCCGAAGAGCGCGAAGAATTTGTAGAAGAGTTTCGTGGGCGCGTAGAAATTGCTGCACCCGTACAAATTGTGCGTGCACCAGTAGAGATTCCGAAAAGCGCTCGAGTTGAGCGTGAGAAACAACAGCCTCTATTTGTTGATATTCCTGATTCTGAATTACCACCGTTGGCATTATTAGATCCAGTGCCGGAAGTAAAAGAAACCATCTCTGCGGATGTATTGGAATTTACCTCGCGTTTAATCGAGCGTAAGTTAGCTGAATTTAATGTTCAGGTAACTGTGATCGCTGCGTATCCTGGCCCCGTTGTTACGCGTTATGAGATTGATCCAGCGGTTGGCGTGAAGGGTAGTCAGATTGTTAACCTCTCTCGCGACCTTGCCCGCTCGCTTGGTGTTGTGAGTATGCGTGTCGTAGAAACTATTCCAGGTAAAACTTGTATGGCTTTGGAATTACCAAACCCAACTCGTCAATCGGTTTACCTCTCTGAGATTCTGACTTCCCAGGTTTATAACGATAATCATTCATTGCTGACTTTGGCTTTAGGTAAAGATATCTCTGGTAGCCCAATGGTGGCAGATCTTGCGAAGATGCCGCACTGCTTAGTGGCTGGTACTACTGGTGCTGGTAAATCGGTTGGTATCAATGCCATGATTTTGTCGATACTGTTTAAGGCTAAGCCTGATGAAGTGCGCCTGATCATGATTGATCCCAAGATGCTGGAGATGGCGATTTACGACAAGATCCCCCATCTCTTGTGTCCAGTGGTCACCGATATGAAGCAAGCGTATAACGCGCTCAATTGGGCGGTCAATGAGATGGAACGTCGTTACAAGCTGATGAGTAAGTTTGGTGTACGTAACTTAGCCGGCTTTAATAAGAAAATTTTAGAAGCAGAAGAGAAAGGTGAAAAACTCACCAATCCATTTAGCTTAACTCCGGATGATCCTGAACCAATCTACAAAGCGCCGGTGATCGTAGTGATCATTGATGAGTTGGCTGACTTGATGATGGTCTCTGGCAAGAAGATTGAAGAGTTGATTGCGCGCATTGCACAAAAAGCACGTGCTGCAGGTATTCATTTGGTATTAGCAACGCAACGCCCGAGCGTAGACGTTATTACTGGTTTAATTAAAGCCAACGTACCCACCCGGATTTCATTTCAGGTGAGCAGCAAGATTGATAGCCGAACCATTTTGGATCAGCAGGGTGCTGAAGCGCTCCTTGGTATGGGTGACATGCTTTACATGGCACCAGGTACTGGCTTACCAGTGAGGGTACACGGTGCATTTGTATCGGACGATGAAGTCCATCGCGTAGTAGATTGGCTTAAAGAGAAGGGCGAGGCCAATTACATCGATGGTGTCCTCGAGGGTGCTGATGAATCCAATATGGATGCCTTAACCGGCGAGAATGGCGGCGAAGCAGACCCACTCTACGATCAAGCAGTGGCTATCGTTTTAGAAAATAAACGCCCATCGATTTCTTTAGTGCAGCGTCATTTACGGATTGGTTATAACCGTGCAGCTCGCTTATTAGAGGATATGGAAAAAGCAGGACTCGTATCCAAGATGGGGAATGGCGGCAATCGTGAGATCCTGCGCCGTTCTTCCGAATAAGGTAGTAATTTTGCAAAGATTCTTTCCTGCATTACTCCTTGGAGTAGCAATCCTGTTTGCAAATATAGCCAATTCTCAAACTGAGAGCGGTGCCGATCAATTACGTCAGTTTGTCCGCAACTCTAAAACTGCTGAAGGTGATTTTGTGCAACAGCAGTTGCGCGCACCCAAAGCAAATGAGCCACAAGATAAAGGTTTAAAGGTGGTGCGCCAGACTCAGGGTCACTTTGTATTTCAACGTCCAGGACGATTTATCTGGGATACGCAAAAGCCATATGAGCAAAAGCTGATTGCCGATGGTAAGCAGCTCATCATGTGGGACAAGGATTTGAATCAAGCCACCATTCGTCCTGCAGGACAAGCGCTATCTACTACACCAGCAGCGATTCTGTTTGGTGAGACCTCCTTAGATCAGCATTTTGATTTAATCGAAGGTGAAGAGCGTTTGGGTATGAAATGGGTTGCCCTGTCTCCCAAGAAAGATCCCAATGCAAAGAGCGCTAATGATCTGCCTTATACAAAGATCTCGATCGGGATGGCAAGTGGCTTACCAAAAGCCCTAGAATTGATTGATGGCCTAGGCAGTGTCGTTCTGGTTACCCTTGATAAGATCCAGTTGAACGTGAATTTGCCCGCAAATCGCTTTACTTTCACCCCGTCCGCCGGCGCTGAAGTCTTACGCTTAAACTAGAGTCTCAATATCAACTAGGCCAAACTAGAGCAACATATGATTGATCCGCAATTACTCCGTAAAGATATCGCCGCAGTACAGGCACGCTTAGCTACACGTAAATTCCAATTGGATGTTGAAAAGTTCAACACTTTAGAGTCTGAGCGCAAATCTTTGCAAACCCGTACTGAAGAATTACAAGCTAAACGTAATCAATTGGCAAAAGCCATTGGTATGAAAAAAGGTAAAGGTGAAGATGTTGCGGCTGAGATGGCGGAGTCTACTCAGATCAACACTGATATGGAATCTGGCGCTGCAAGACTGGCAGTGTTACAGGCTGAGATATCGGATTTCTTGATGGGTATTCCCAATCTGCCCGATGATTCTGTGCCCACTGGCAAAGACGAGACTGAAAATAAAGAAATTAAGCGTTGGGGAACAGAACCAATTTTTGACTTTGAGATCAAAGATCATGTTGATCTTGGTGGTCCATTAGGCTTAGATTTTGAGGTGGCAGCGAAGATTAGTGGCTCACGCTTTGTAGTTCTAAAAGGGCCGATTGCCAGATTACATCGCGCGCTTGCGCAATTCATGATCGATACGCATGCAAGCCATCATGGCTATCAAGAGGTGTATGCGCCTTATATGGTCAATGCAGCCTCAATGCGTGGCACTGGCCAGCTACCTAAGTTTGAAGAGGACCTCTTTAAAGTTCCACGTCAGATGGGTGGCGAGGATGCAAAGGGAGAAAATGCGGTCGAAGCAAAAACAGAAAACTTCTATCTCATTCCTACAGCAGAAGTGCCAGTGACGAATTTAGTGAGAGATGAAATAGTCAACGCTGATAACTTGCCGCTGAAGTATGTCGCCCATACACCATGCTTTCGTTCTGAAGCAGGTAGCTATGGTCGCGATGTACGCGGCATGATTCGTCAGCATCAGTTCGATAAAGTCGAGTTAGTGCAAATTACCAAGCCAGAGCATTCGATGCAAGCCCTTGAAGAGTTGACTGCCCATGCGGAACGTATTCTGGAGCTTCTTGAGTTGCCCTACAGAAAAGTGCTGCTTTGTACTGGTGATATGGGTTTTGGTAGCACCAAGACTTATGACTTAGAGGTGTGGGTGCCATCCCAAAAAGCGTATCGCGAAATTAGCTCTTGCTCCAGCATGGGCGACTTCCAGGCAAGACGAATGCAAGCGAGATTTAAGGCTGGCCAAGGTAAACCAGAATTGGTTCATACCTTAAATGGCTCAGGTCTTGCTGTAGGAAGAGCATTAGTAGCTCTAATTGAGAACAAGCAACAAGTGGATGGCAGCATTGCGATTCCAAAAGCACTGCAACCTTATTTGGGTGGCTTAACAGTATTGAAGCCAATCCCTTAAATCACTATAGCCTTTATTTTTAGCCGAGAAGCATTCTTTTGTAATACCTTATCAAGGGTGATGATTGACTTTGCTTTGAAAGCTTTTGCAGCTGCGAGATGAAGGGCATCACCAGCCCTCAGATTTGACTTGCCGTCAATCACTAAGATACCTGCAGAGTAATAAGTTTTGCTCTCAATGGGCAATAACTCAATATCATTTTGGCAAAGAGTGTCAAATTTTTTCCAAGCCTCACGACTCTGCTGTTCTGTTATTTGATTAGTTCTGACTTTAAGACTAAGGGCGCTGGAAAATTCAGTAAATGCCCAAGTCGAAGAGATCATTTTTGCAGAGCTATTATTGTGCCATTTGTCTACGGCATCGCTTTTTGGTTCGCTTGTACACAATGCTACAAAAATACTTGTATCAACATAGATCATCAGTAGCGCGCCTTTGAACGAACTTCATCCATTACTGATTGGCCCATCTTCAACGTAGCTCTGAATGCTCTTAGTTGAGCAGCAATTTCTTTACGTTCTAATTTCTGAGGTCGAATAATTAATGAGCCATCCTTTGAAAGGATTGCTTCAACTTTATCCCCATCTTTTAGCTTGATCTCTTTGATAAAGGAAGCTGGAATACGAAGTGCTAGGCTATTGCCCCATTTTGAAATCTGGATATTCATGAGTAGTCCTTAATTAGATATACATAAATGTATATCTATATTAATGGAACTTATTCGGTGTGGCTACCCAAATATTTAGTCAATATCAGCCGTATGGCTTTATATATCGGTGGCTATAATGGGTTCTCAGCTCGGAGAGGTGGCAGAGTGGTCGAATGTACCTGACTCGAAATCAGGCGTAGGGTCAGACCTACCGTGGGTTCGAATCCCACCCTCTCCGCCAAGCTAACCCCCTTATTTAGACCTTTGCTTGGATAAATCCACGAACTTGTGGCACATAGTGATGGAACCCTCTATTGTGCGTTGCTCCCCTCTTTTGAATTGATTAGACTGCCTTAGCAATCAATTTATACATTCACAGTGGATAGGAGAATCTAATGGACACAAAAAATAAATTAATGGACATACCAAAGACGATGAAGGCATGGGTATTGGGCGATCCAGATACTTTGACTTTGGTAGAGAAGCCTGTTCCACAGCCAGGAGCAGCAGAAGTTTTGGTCAGAATTGATGCGATTGCAGTTTGCGCAACTGACCT
Source organism: uncultured beta proteobacterium (assembly GCA_903909925.1). GTDB lineage: Bacteria > Pseudomonadota > Gammaproteobacteria > Burkholderiales > Burkholderiaceae > Polynucleobacter. Next base: position 6,418 of record CAIVXR010000245.1, read on the forward strand.
TGAAATTATCCACCGTGGTCCTCCAGCAATGATCCAAGGCGGCTTGCCATTTAATAAGAATTTCACACCAGGCCATGAATACATGGGTACCGTTGTTCAGCTTGGTAAAGGCGTTGATGAGTTTGAAATCGGTGATCGTGTTGCAGTGGAGATTCATGCAGGTTGTGGTCGCTGCGAGCGCTGTCGCGAAGGTATGTATACCTCTTGCTTAAATTATGGCAAAAATTACGGTAATGTTGATAAAGGTCACAGGGCCAATGGATTCACTACTGATGGTGGATTCTTGGAATACGCTGTAAATAACGTCAACACCTTAGTTCATGTTCCAGATGACATGTCTGACGAAGAAGCAACCTTGATTGTGACTGCAGGTACAGCCATGTATGGCCTAGACGTTACTGCAGGTTTAATTGCAGGTCAGTCAGTCGTTGTCATGGGCCCTGGCCCAATTGGCTTAATGGGCGTTGGCGTTGCTAAGGCATTGGGTGCTAGCGAAGTAATTTTGACCGGAACTCGCGACAATCGTTTAGAGATAGGTAAAAAGCTCGGTGCTGATTACACCATCAATGTGACTAAAGAA
>CAIVXR010000246.1 GCA_903909925.1 uncultured beta proteobacterium
AATACCAAACTCACGGCACTAATTGGTAATGCCAGTAGTACACCGAAAAAGCCAAACAGTTTTCCAAATAGCAATAAAGCAAATAGCACAGCAACTGGGTGAAGACCAATACGCTCGCCCACTAGACGGGGCGTAAGGATGAAGCCTTCTAGGAATTGGCCAACACCATACAAAGCAAGTACAGCAATCATTTCATATTGAGGGCCAAATTGCAGCAAGGCTGACACAATGGCTAGAGAAAATCCTAAGGTAATGCCAATATAAGGAATCACAATCATGAGCGCAGTAAAGATGCCTAAAGCTACTGCTCCTTGAATACCAATGAGGCTTAAACCAATGCTATAGAAAATAGACATGATAGAAATCACAATAATCATGCCGTTTAAATATTGTGAGAGTAAGCCATCAGTATGCATTGCAAGATGATGAATAGTTTCTTGAGCGCGCAATGGAACCAATTTGTTGATAATCCCAAAGAAGTGATCCCAGTCGATAAGCAAGTAGAACATTACAAAAATAATCAAAACAGAATTTACAAAGCCAGCAATGACTGAGCTGCCAGACATGAGTACAGTTTCAAAAGTGCTGGTCATGAGGGCATCAGCGTTATCGCTAATGTGTGTTGAAATTTTTTGAGAGGCAGTTGTTTTTAAGGCTCCCCAATCAATGTCAATATGAAATTCAGCTAATTTGGGCCCGAGCCATGCTTGCGTGTTTTGAATCCACCCAGGTAACTGCGCTTTGATCAAAGGCACCTCAGTTTTGAGGAGGCCAACGAAGAGGCTCAAAATAGCAATTAGGACACCTAAGCCTAAGACTACGGTCAGTAGTGCTGCTAATGAGCTTGGCAGGCGCAGTCTTCCCAGCCATAGAAAAGCAGGCCTTAAGATATAAGCCAGAATGAAAGCGGTCAGAAAAGGGGTAAATATTTCAGCCATTACAAGTAATCCTCTAGAATTCAATGATTCTACTGATCAAGTGACATTTTTCACCAATATTCTGACTCTGACATGACCTCATCTTCTAATTCCCCATCAAAAGGCCTTTCCTACCGCGATGCTGGCGTCGACATTGACGCTGGGGATGACTTAGTCGATCGCATTAAGCCGTTGGCTAAGAAAACAATGCGAGAAGGTGTTTTGGCTGGTATTGGCGGTTTTGGAGCACTTTTCGAGGTTCCTAAGCGCTATAAAGAGCCTGTTTTAGTGGCTGGCACCGATGGCGTAGGTACCAAACTTCGTCTGGCCTTTGAGTGGAATCGCCACGACACCATTGGCCAAGATTTGGTTGCGATGAGCGTGAATGATATTTTGGTCCAAGGTGCAGAGCCCCTCTTTTTCTTAGATTACTTTGCTTGCGGCAAGCTCACTGTGGATACTGCCGCTACTGTTGTTGGTGGAATTGCAAAAGGTTGTGAATTATCTGGCTGCGCTTTGATCGGCGGAGAAACTGCCGAGATGCCTGGAATGTACCCACCGGGTGAATACGATTTGGCAGGATTTGCAGTTGGCGCAGTTGAGAAATCCAAAATTATTACTGGCAACACAATTGTTCCTGGCGATGTCGTGTTGGCAATTGCTTCAAGTGGGGCACACTCGAACGGCTATTCCTTGGTGCGCAAAATTATTGAGCGTGCTGGTGCAAAGCCAAGTGATGATTTAGGTGGTCGACCGCTTGGGGATGTTGTGATGACACCAACTGAGATTTACGTGAAACCTCTTTTAAAGCTG
>CAIVXR010000247.1 GCA_903909925.1 uncultured beta proteobacterium
AATCCATCATTGAAATGGTGGCGTCGGCAACTACCTGCTCAGTTTTCAAGAAAATGAAAATACTCTTTCCTTTTGTCTATGAGCGTTACTTAGCTAAACAAATTTATGCTGCATTTGGTTTTATTTTATTTGCGCTAGTCGCCCTATTCTTATTCTTCGATATATTGAGTGAACTTGGCTCTATTCAAGGTGGCTATACATTACCACTGGCGCTACTACATGTTCTCTTAAAAGCCCCTAGCCGCATTTCTGAAATTATTCCGATTGCTGGTCTCATTGGCAGTATTTACGTCTTTGCAATGCTTGCTAGTCAGTCTGAGTTTACGATCCTACGTATTGCTGGATTAGATGTGAGGCGTGGTCTGATAACCCTTACCAAAATCTCGCTTCCGCTAGTGGCGCTCACACTCATCATGAGTGAATGGGTTGGTCCGTTCACTGAAGCTAAATCAGATCAAATTCGCATGAAGGCCTTGGGCTCTGCCTACACATCACAATTTAGGACTGGGGTTTGGGTAAAAGATCGACTGCGGGATGAAGATGGCAGTGGCCCAGTGAGACCTGGCGTTCGCTATGTCAATGTTGGCAAGGTCGATAAAGATAATGAAATCAGCAATATAAGAATGTATGAATTTGATGATACTTATCACCTACTATCCATTAGAAGTGCTGCATCAGGTCAGTTTGATGAAACTGGCATCTGGGTACTCAATGATGTTGTCGAAACTCGCTTTAAGGAAACCAAACAAGCTGATCCATTAAATGCAGTATTTTCTGCGCAGACATTTACGCACCCTATGCTGACACTTGAGTCAGAAGTCACGCCACAGATTCTGAGTGTGCTATTGATTAGCCCAGAAAAAATGTCGATCTTAAGTTTGGGTCGCTTTATCTCTCATCTGCTTGAAAACAAGCAAGACGCCCAACGCCACTCCATCGCCTTTTGGAAGAAAGTGGTTTACCCCTTTACAATTTTTGTGATGCTCGCTTTAGCATTGCCTTTTGCTTATTTAAAGGTGCGTACTGGCAGCGTGGGTATTAAGGTTTTCGGTGGAATCATGCTTGGTATGAGCTTTCAACTTTTTAATTCCTTGTTTTCAAATGTTGGGCTATTGGGATCTTGGCCAGCCTTGATGACAGCTTTAACACCTTCTGTCTTTTACTTTCTCCTGGCTTTAATGGCATTGCGCTGGGTTTCTAAAGTTTAATACTCAAAAATCATTTAGAATCTGATTTCTATATCGTTATAGATATATAGATAGGAATCCATATGAATCTCCATCAATTTCGCTTTGTACGCGAAGCCGTTAGGCAAAACTTCAATCTGACAACGGCTGCCAAGGCCCTCTTCACCTCTCAGCCTGGTGTCTCTAAGGCCATCATTGAGCTCGAAGATGAATTGGGTGTGGAGATTTTTCGCCGGCACGGCAAACGGATTCGCTCTCTTACCGAACCGGGTAAACGTATTTTGATCTCTATTGAGCGCATCTTGGATGAAGTTGAAACCTTAAAACGTGTTGGCGAGGATTTTGCAAGTCAAGATCAGGGTAGCTTTGTGATTGCCACAACCCATACGCAAGCGCGCTATGCATTGCCTAAGGTTCTGACTGAATTTACCAAACGCTTCCCAAAGGTGCGCGTCAGTATTGCCCAAGGGAATCCTGGACAAATTGCTGAGTTACTGACTCATGATCGCGCCGATATTGCAATTGCAACTGAAGGCATTGCGAATACCCCCGGAGTCCTTGCGCTACCTGGTTATCAATGGCAGCACGTGGTGATGGTGCCATTAAGCCATCCACTACTAAATCAAGCTACGTTAACTCTCGAAGAAATTGCTAAGTATCCAATCATTACTTATGACAAAGCTTTTGCTGGCCGTAGCAAAATTGATGCGGCTTTTGCTCAAAGAAATATCACACCAGATATTATTTTGGAAGCGATTGATGCAGATGTCATCAAAACTTATGTAGAAACTGGTATGGGGATCGGCATTGTTGCAGGTCATGCCTATGATCCTGAACGTGATCGCAATCTGAAAATCATTCAAGCCGCTCATTTATTTGGCAACAACGTTACCCATCTTGGCGTTAAACAAGGAGCCTATCTACGCTCTTTTGTTTACACCTTTATTGAGCTCTTCTCGCCAACCTTAACAAAGAAAATTGTCGAGCAAGCAATGAATAATGAATCAGACTCTTATGAGATTTAAGATATTGAAATCACTCAAAGACTGAAGCGTCATTAAGTGGTGCCTCGGGGCGGACTCGAACCGCCACGCCTTGCGGCACCGGATTTTGAGTCCGGCACGTCTACCAATTCCATCACCGAGGCAGGTGTTTGCAGTGGAAATTCTGCTTAACTAGGATGCTTTGTTACTGCTAAGACATGAGAGTGTAACAAAAAATGGCTAGCAATCGCCTACCTTTGGTCTAGAACCCTTTAAAATGGAGACTTCTAGCCAAATTATTAAAAGGAATTACCCGTATGGCCGGCCACTCGAAATGGGCCAATATTCAGCACCGCAAAGGTCGTCAAGACGAAAAGCGCGGCAAGATTTGGACAAAACTTATTAAAGAAATTACTGTCGCTGCCAAATTGGGTGGCGGCGATATTGCTACTAATCCGCGCTTACGCTTAGCGATTGATAAAGCAAAAGATTCGAATATGCCTAACGACAATGTGCAAAGAGCAATTGCCCGCGGCACTGGCTCACTAGAAGGCGTGAACTACGAGGAAATTCGTTATGAAGGTTATGGCATGAATGGCGCTGCCATTATTGTGGATTGTTTGACCGATAATCGGACGCGTACAGTAGCTGAAGTTCGCCATGCTTTTAATAAAAATGGTGGCAATATGGGTGCCGAAGGATCGGTTGCCTTTTTGTTTAAGCATTGTGGCCAAATGTTATTTGCACCAGGTACTAGCGAAGACCAACTGATGGAAGTTGCTCTAGATGCTGGCGCAGAAGATGTAATTACACATGATGATGGCTCGCTTGAAGTTCTCTCTCCTGTCCCTGACTTTACAAAAGTGCAAGATGCGATTAGCAAGGCAGGTCTCAAGCCCGAGTTGGCCACGGTTGCGATGCGCCCTGAAACTGAGATTACGCTTGAAGGCGATCAAGCAGAAAGTATGCAAAAGCTACTAGATGCCCTTGAAAACCTTGATGATGTTCAAGAAGTCTTTACAAACGCAGCGCTTTAAATAGAACTTTTACTCACTATGAAAATTCTTCTCATTGGATCCGGCGGTCGTGAACATGCCTTAGCTTGGAAGCTTGCCCAATCACCTCAGGTGCAAACCGTCTATGTAGCGCCAGGTAATGGCGGCACCGCCACTGCCAAGCAAGGTGCTGCAGGTATTGAGAACTTGCCAATCTCTGGCCTACAAGAGCTAGCTGATTTTGCGAAACGTGAAAAGATTCATCTCACGGTAGTAGGTCCAGAAGCTCCTTTAGCGGCTGGCATTGTGGATGTCTTCCGTAATCAGGGTTTACGTATTTTTGGGCCAACCCAATTAGCAGCACAACTAGAGTCTTCTAAAGATTTTTCTAAAGCATTTATGAAACGTCATGGCATTCCAACTGCTGACTATCAAACATTTAGCAATGCTCTTGAGGCACATGCCTATATTGATGCTAAAGGTGCACCAATTGTGATAAAGGCTGATGGCCTTGCTGCTGGCAAAGGTGTTGTAGTTGCCATGAGCTTGGAGGAAGCACATGGGGCATTAGATATGATGCTGGCTGATAACAAATTAGGTAATGCAGGCGCACGTGTTGTGATTGAGGAATTTTTAACTGGTGAAGAAGCCAGTTTTATTGTGCTCGTGGATGGCAAAAATGTTCTAGCTCTAGCAACTAGCCAAGATCACAAACGCTTACGCGATGGTGACCAAGGTCCTAATACTGGTGGCATGGGTGCTTACTCTCCTGCTCCGGTTGTCACACCAGAAATCCATGCGCGTGCATTACGTGAAGTGATCATGCCAACGGTTAAAGGTATGGAAGCAGATGGCATTCCGTATACAGGCTTCTTATATGCCGGTCTCATGATTGCAGCAGATGGCAAGATCAAAACCTTAGAGTTCAACTGCCGTATGGGCGACCCAGAAACACAACCTATCATGGCTCGTCTGCGTAGTGATTTAGTGAATGCTTTAGATCATGCGGTCGATGGCAAGCTCAATGAAGTCGATCTGGATTGGGATCGTCGGACAGCCTTAGGGGTAGTCCTGGCAGCCCACAATTATCCAGATGCACCACGTCATGGCGATATGATCACAGGTATTGCGGCTGATACTGGAGATCAAATCACTTTCCATGCGGGCACTAAGTTGCAAGATGGCAAGGTAGTTACCTCAGGCGGCCGAGTGCTATGCGTTGTAGGTCTTGCTGATACTGTTCGTGGTGCACAACAAAAAGCCTATGATGCAATTCAGAAGATTCAGTTTGACGGCATGCAATATCGTAAAGATATTGGATATCGCGCAATCAAGTAAATAGGTAGGCTCACTTGACTACACCACAGACACAAATCGACATCGCCGCCCTGAGGGATTATTTCTTAGGCTTACAAGATCGCATTACTGGTGCAATGAGTGCGCTTGATGGCAAGGCCTTCGTTGCAGATGAATGGCATAAACCGGAAGATAGCAAACTCAAGGGTTATGGTCGAACCTGCACATTAGATGGTGGCAATATTTTGGAGAAAGGTGGTGTGGGCTTCTCGCACGTCCGTGGCGATCAAATGCCGCCTTCTGCTTCTCACCATCGCCCTGAAATGGCCGGCCGTAGCTTTGAGGCTCTAGGCATGTCATTGGTCTTTCATCCGCATAACCCTAAAGTACCCACCACCCACATGAATGTGCGCTGCTTTATTGCGCAAGCTCCCGGTAAAGAACCAGTTTGGTGGTTTGGCGGTGGGTTTGATCTCACTCCTTATTATGGTGTTGATGAAGACTGTAAGCACTTTCATCAAACTGCTAAAGATGCTTTAGACCCTTTTGGTGAAGCACTCTACCCGCGCTTTAAAAAATGGTGTGATGAATACTTTTATTTAAAACATCGCGATGAGCCTCGTGGTATTGGTGGTGTATTTTTTGATGACTTCAATGAATTTAGCTTTGAGAAGAGTTTTGCAATGACCCGCGCAATAGGTGATGCTTTTATCAACGCCTATTTGCCAATCGTGCAACGCCGCCATCAAGATACATTCACACCAGAAGAAAAATCGTTCCAGGAATATCGTCGTGGCCGCTATGTGGAATACAACCTCATCTTTGACCGCGGCACTATCTTTGGACTTCACTCTGGTGGTCGCACGGAGTCCATCCTAATGTCGATGCCCCCAGTAGTGCAGTGGTGGTACAACTATCAGCCTAAACCTGGCACACCTGAGGCCAAGCTATATGACTACTACCTCAAACCACGCGATTGGCTAGCTTGAACGCTCGCATAAAAATTGGCATTCTTGGGGGAACTTTTGATCCACCCCATATTGGTCACCTCAAGCTAGCCAGTCACTTCGCAAAAGTATTGCATCTAGATGAGTTATTACTCATTCCCAGTGGTGAACCATGGCAAAAAGGTTTAGACATCACCTCTGCCAAAATTCGTTTTCAACTGACTGAAGCTGCTGGGATTGATTTGGCCAGAGCATTTTTATACCTTCAGATTCCTACAAAAATTGGGATTGATCGAATAGAGATGGATCGCTCTGGACCGAGCTACACCATTGATACCATGCAATCACTGCGGGCACGTTTCGGTCCGCAGGCAAGCTTAACTTGGTTGATGGGTGCAGATTCTTTGATTCAGCTACCGACCTGGAACTCTTGGCGGGACCTATTTCAATATATGAACTTCGCAGTCGCTAGCCGACCCCATTTTGATTTGGCTACCCAAATAAGTCCTGAAATTGAAAAATTATTAGAAACACATGAAATACATGATCCAGCCGCCCTTGAAAATAGCCCTGCTGGCCTCATCTATATAGATAGAAGCTTATCGGTGGATCTTTCTTCTACTGAACTACGCAATCGCTTAAAAACTTCTGCTCGTGGTCAGATTGCTTCCGAGCAAATCCCCGCGCACACCTTAGAAATCATTACAAAGCTAGGCTTGTATTAGTAATCAAGCTAAGATCACATTAAACACTAGAAAATATCATTGAGAAACCATGGAATTACGTAAATTACAACGCGTCATTATTGATGCCTTAGAAGATGTTAAAGCGCAAGATATTCGCGTTTATGACACCACCAAACTCAGTGAGCTATTTGATCGTGTGATCATTGCTACTGGCTCAAGCAATCGTCAAACACGATCACTAGCGATGTCCGTCAAAGAGGATGTCAATACTAAGGGTGGCGAAGTCATCTCTATTGAGGGTTTGGAGACGGGCGAATGGGTATTAGTTGATTGCGGTGATATCGTTGTCCACATCTTGCAGCCTATGCTGCGCTCTTACTACCAGCTAGAGGGTATGTGGGGCGCAAAACCGGTACGCGTTAAATTGGCCGGCAGTAAGGGGCTTGTAAAGGCCAGCGATTTAGAAGACGACGAATAAGCTCATTTCGCTTTATTCCCTACCCCATTCTTTGTCTGATTTTTCGCCTTACTCATGCGCTTAACAATCGTTTCTGTTGGTCACAAAATGCCCGATTGGGTTGCTACAGCAACCCAAGACTATGTCAAACGGATGCCAGCGGATTGCAGCATTGAGATCAAAGAGATCAAACCTGATCTGACACCGGCTAAAGAAGCAATCAAGATCACCGCTGCTATTCCGAAAGGCACAAGAGTAATTGCCTTGGATGAACGGGGCAAAGATCAAACTACACAAAATCTAGCAACTCAGCTAGCCTCATGGCGCCAGGAAGGTTTTGATATTACCTTTTTAATTGGTGGCGCTGATGGTCTTGACCCCAGTCTAAAATCGAATGCACAAGAGATGTGGCGACTTTCCAGCTTAACCATGCCACACGCCATGGCTAGGGTATTACTTGTTGAACAACTGTATCGCGCCTGGACGATTTTGCAGGGACATCCATACCATCGTGAGTAATTCTTCATATTCTTTCATCTATCTCGCCTCACAAAGTCCACGACGCCAAGAGTTATTAAAACAAATGGGTGTGCGCTATGAGATGTTGGCGCCAAGTTTGGGCGAAGATAGTGAGAGTATTGAGACTCCTCTTCCTGATGAGCTTGCTCATGCTTATGTCAAACGCGTTACCTTAGCAAAAAGTACTGCCGCTTTACTACGCTGGCAAAAAAGTGCTCTTCCGTGGGCGCCAATCTTATGTGCTGATACTACTGTGAGCCTTCCCGGTCATCGCGAGGGTGAGATTTTAGGCAAGCCAATAAACGCCGCCGATGCTGCCCGCATCTTGAATCTGCTGAGTGGCAAAGCTCATGAAGTTCTGACAGCTGTTGCTTTGACTATTGATCCAAGCAAGGAACCACTTTGCGTAGTGCAAGCATCAAGAG
>CAIVXR010000248.1 GCA_903909925.1 uncultured beta proteobacterium
CCCTCGAATTCTGAGGAGGCTGATTTTCTTTTGTCATCCAAGGCCATTTTTGATTCCTTTTCGCTTTATGTTGGGCTTTTTCCCGAAGTTTTATCTACTGTTTCACAACTTAGAAGTTACTGTATATAAAAACAGTAGTATTTGCAAGCGACTTTTTAAAGGAATTTACAGATTTTTTACTAGGCTAGGTTTGATAGAGGCCCGATCCCAGTAGAAAAAGAGGGGTACAGCTATAGCCCAAACTAGGGATAGCAAGATAAAACCGGTGATTTGACCCCTAGGACCCCACCCTCCAGCTCCCAGCCGAATTCCGGCCTCATAAGATAAAGGACCGGAAATGGCCCCTAACACTGCAGCCAAAATAGGCCGGCCCCTTAACCAAGATAAGGAGCTATTGATGGTAGTGGCCACTAACACCCAAAGAGTCCACATCCATAAAGGCGACAAGAAAGGAGAAGGCCAGGCATCCCCAAAATCTACGCAGCCTAAATACATGATGAGGCTATCGGCAACAATCCCAAAGACTAGAGCCTTTAATAGGAGACTAAATTCAGCTTTTGGAGAGGGCGAGCGCCAAACATGAAAAGCAATATAGGCTAGGGTGCCAGTAATTGGCCAAAACAGTTGATGATTCGCCGCACCCAATACACAAGCAAACCAACCTGCCTGGAAAAGAACAAAGTTCCACAATTTAGCCATAAGACGATTCTAGCCAACCTAAGAAAAAGGCCACTGCCGGCGGGCAATGGCCTTGAGATTTGGTGGCGATTCAGGGATTCGAACCCCGGACCTGTGGATTATGATTCCATCGCTCTAACCAACTGAGCTAAATCGCCGAAGGTGTGATTGTAGCAAATCTGCCCCATTCTGTAATGGCCTAAGCCAGAAACCGTAATATAGAGTCATGAGAAAACATCTCCCACAATTCCTGATTTTGACCATTTTGAGTAGTTTTTTAGCCTCAAACGCATCCGCAGCGCAAATTTTCATCACCAACTATCCCTCGGAAGCCAATGCCAAGGTATTTGTCACCAAATATCCGTCTGAGGCTAACTGCATTGTCTATGAAACCCAATACTCTAGTGATAATGAGCCAGGCGTATGGTTCTATACAAAATATAAAAGTGATGCGCGTGCAGTGATCTACTACACCCAATACAAATCAGACGCTGACTTGATCGTCTATTTCACCAAATACAAAAGTGATGCGCGCTGTCGCTACTAGCGGAATTTATATTCATGAGACTACTCTCGATTTCCACAGGTAAGGTTGTACCGCTGTTTGGTAATCACCACCCAGACTACAAATCGGTTGCTTCAGCAATCCATAAAAAGTGTGTCAGCAATTTAGAAAATCCACTCTCCGTGGAAATTCATTCTTTAGGTGTCAAAGGCGATGAGCAAGCTGATCTGAGTGTGCATGGTGGAATCGAAAAAGCAATCTATGTTTATCCAGCAGAGCACTATGCTTTTTGGAATGAGCTGCTCTCTCGTGAAACGAAAAAACCCACTTTGCTAAAACACGGTGCAATTGGGGAGAACTTCACCATTGAAGGTCTACTAGAAACCGAAGTCTTTGTTGGTGACAAACTATTTATTGGCGATCTCGAATTTGTGGTTGTCAAACTCCGTGAACCCTGCTTTAAGTTCAATGCTACTGTGGGCTACAAAGGCGCCTCCAAGGCAATGGTGCAATCGGGCTTTTGTGGATGGTATCTGCGAGTGACTAAAACTGGTGTCTTAGCCGCAGGTGCGCAAATCACTGTTGTTCCTGGAGCAAGAGCAATGTCAATTACCCAGCAAAATCAAAAGCTACTCAACAATCGTAATCAACAAGATTTGTGGGAATAAAAAAACCCGACCATTTTGTGGTCGGGCTTCTTATTTACTGCTGACTAAAGATGCTTAGTCATTTGCATAGATATCTACGTCTTTAGTTTCTTTAATAAACAGTGTACCGATTACCAATGTCATCGCAGCGATGATGATTGGATACCAGAGACCGTAATAAATATTACCGTTTTGCGCTACCAAGGCAAAGGAGATCGTTGGCAACAAGCCGCCGAACCAACCGTTACCAATATGGTATGGCAATGACATCGAGGTGTAACGAATACGAGTTGGGAACAACTCAACTAGCATCGCAGCGATTGGGCCATAAACCATGGTTACCAAGAGCACTAAAATTACCAAGATGCCAAGAACTGCAGGAAGGTTAATTGCAGCAGGATCAGCCTTGGCAGGATAGCCAGCAGCCTTCAATGCTTCACTAACAGCTTTCTTGAACTCGGCATCTTTTGCTTTTGCATCAGCTGGATCCATGCCCTTAGGGGTATAACCTTGAATCTCTGTATCGCCAATCTTAACAACAGCAGTTCCACCGGCTGGGGCAGCAATAGTTGTGTAGCTCGCAGAGCTTGATGCCATCACCTGCTTGGCAATATCGCAAGAGCTAGTGAACTTCGCTGTACCCGTTGGGTTGAACTGGAAAGTACATTCACTCGGATCAACAGTAATACTTGCTGGCGCAGTTGCCATTGCTTTTTCTAACGCTGGGTTAGCAAAATGGGTTAGGCCATTAAATAAAGAAACTGGCGTGTTCGGGATGTACAAAATGATCGCCAACAGCAAGCCACCCATGATGATGACCTTGCGACCGATCTTGTCAGACAAGCTACCAAAGATCACGAAGAAAGGAGTGCCAATTACCAATGAAACAGCAATCAACAAGTTTGCAGTCTTAGGATCTACTTTCAATACTTGAGTGAGGTAGAACAAGGCATAGAATTGGCCTGTGTACCAAACCACTGCTTGACCAGCAACCAGACCAAACAAGGCCAAGATGACACTCTTCAAGTTTTTCCACTGACCAAATGACTCTGTTAACGGTGCTTTGGTCAATTTGCCTTCATTTTTCATCTTTGTAAATGCTGGAGATTCATTCATAGATAAACGAATCCAGACAGAAACTGCCAACAATGCAAGAGAAGCAATGAAAGGAACGCGCCAACCCCAAACATCAAAGTCTGGACCAGTCAATTCACGTGTGAACAAAATCACGAGCAAGGAGAGAAACAAGCCAAGAGTGGCAGTTGTCTGAATCCAAGCTGTGTATGCACCACGCTTACCGTGAGGAGCATGTTCTGCAACATAAGTAGCAGCACCACCGTACTCACCACCCAAAGCCAAACCTTGCAGCATGCGCAATGCAATCAAGAGAACTGGGGCAGCAACGCCAATCGCTGCGTAGTTAGGCAAAATACCTACAATAAATGTAGATCCACCCATGATGACAATGGTAACTAAGAAGGTGTACTTACGACCAATCAAATCGCCTAAACGTCCGAACACCAATGCACCAAATGGACGCACGATGAAACCAGCCGCAAAAGCTAGTAAAGCAAAAATGAAGGCAGAGCCAGCATCTAAGCCTGAGAAAAACTGCTTGGCAATAACCGCAGCCAAAGAACCGTACAGGTAAAAATCGTACCACTCAAAAACCGTACCTAATGAGGAAGCAAAAATAACTTTGCGCTCAGCGGCGGTCATTGGGGCTGCTTTAGTTGATGTTGACATCAGTAGCTCCTAAAATTTTTATTAAATAAAAACAACCCGCTGATTATGCTTTGAAAAAAATCAAAGAAATTCATTACTTAGGGTAATTACTCATCGATTTAGCTCGGGGTTTTCCCGATGAATGTGGATTGGCTACAACACGCTTAAACCATAATAAAAGTAAGGATTAGCCCGCCTTTATGGCAATATGCACAATCAGAGTGCATATTCGCGCATCCGGGTGCAAACTACCTTGAGGAATCAGACCGTAATTCGCTTTAATAGACCCAGAAGTTAAGAAAAAGGCAGTATCAAAAAATGCCCTCTCATCAAAATTCAATAAGGAGCAATTCAAATGAAAAGACGTGACTTTCTAGGCAAGACCGCACTTGGTGCTGCTGCTGGAGTATTGGCTGCACCGGCAATTGCCCAATCTATGCCCGAAGTGAAGTGGCGCTGTGCCTCTAGCTTCCCAAAGAGCTTGGATACGATTTATGGTGGTGGTGAATTTATCTCTAAAAGGGTGGCCGCTTTAACAGACGGGAAATTTCAAATCCGTATTTTTGGCGCGGGTGAGATTGTTCCAGCCTTTGGCACTGTAGATGCAGTACAGCAAGGAACTGTAGAGTGCACACACACTGCTGGCTATTACTTTGTCGGTAAAAATAAAACTTTTGCTTTTGATACAACTGTTCCATTTGGCATGAATCAACGCCAACAAAATGCCTGGATGTATTGGGGTGGTGGCTTGAAACTACAACGCGAGTTCTTGCGTGACTACAACATTATTTCTTTCCCAGCCGGCAACACTGGAACACAGATGGGTGGTTGGTTTAAAAAGCCAGTGAAAACTGTTGCAGACCTCAAGGGTCTCAAAATGCGAATTGCTGGACTTGGCGGTGAAGTGATGTCTCGTCTGGGCGCAATTCCACAACAAATCGCTGGTGGTGATATTTATCCTGCGCTTGAAAAAGGCGTGATTGATGCCGCTGAATGGGTCGGTCCATACGATGATGAAAAATTGGGCTTTTACAAAATCGCTCCTTACTACTACTACCCAGGATGGTGGGAAGCTTGTTCGATGTACTCCATGTATGTGAACATTAAAGAATGGGAAAAGCTGCCTAAGCAATATCAAGAGGCTTTGATTTCAGCTTGCGCAGAATGCAACATCGACATGATGGCTGAGTACGACTATAAAAACCCAATCGCTTTGCAAAGCTTAATTAAAAATGGTGTTAAGTTGCAGTCTTACTCCACAGACATTATGAAAGCAGCTTCTACCGCTGCCTTTGATATGTATGAAGAAGAGGCGGCGAAGAACCCATCGTTCAAGAAGATTTACGAACCATGGAAAAAATTCCGCAATGATCAAATGCTGTGGAATAAAGTTGCTGAGCAAACTCTCATGAGTTTCATGTTGACTAATCCAGTCAAATAAAATCTTATTGAGAGTCTGATATGCCAAAACAATTTTTAGTTTTTGCAAGTTTTGTTGATCGCTTAAACGACCGTTTTGGTGTATTAGCAAGTTGGATGGTATTGATTGCCGTACTGGTCAGCACAGCAAATGCGCTGATTCGGTACGGCTTTAATGTCAGTTCAAACGGCTGGCTTGAAGCGCAGTGGTATTTATTTGCTGGCATGGTGATGCTTGGTGCTGCCACCACCTTCCGCCTCAATGAACACGTGCGTGTAGATGTGCTCTATGCGATGTACCCTAACAAAGTTCGCCTGTGGTTAGACTTTTTGGGCGGCATTATTTTCTTCTTACCAATGACCATCATCATTGGGTACTATTCTTGGGAATTTTTTATCACTTCGGTCATTCAAAATGAAACTTCGAGTAATCCCGGAGGCCTCATTCGTTGGCCAGTGCGTGGCGTAATTACCCTGGGCTTTTTCTTATTAACACTCCAGGGAATTTCAGAAATCATCAAGCGCTATGCAGCCATTATTGGCATGATTCAAATCGATCCTAAGTACGAAAGACCTTTGCAATGATTAGCCAAGATTTAATGGCCCCCATTATGTTTGGGGGCCTGATTGTATTTTTATTAATTGGATATCCGGCCGCTTTTTCACTTGGTGCTGTTGGCTTATTCTTTTCTTTTATCGGCATCGAAATGGGCATGTTCCAGCCCACTTTTTTGCAAGCATTGCCAGACCGAGTTTTTGGCATTCTTTCAAATGACTTATTACTCTCTATTCCCTTCTTCACCTTTATGGGTGCAATTCTGGAGAAGTGTGGATTAGCAGAAGACATGCTAGAAGGCTTGGGACAGTTATTTGGCCCAATCCGTGGTGGCTTAGCTTATGCCGTAATTATTGTGGGTGCAATTCTGGGAGCGATTACTGGAACTGTTGCGGCATCAGTCATCGCCATGGGCTTAATCTCCCTACCCATCATGCTACGTTATGGCTACAACCCGCGCGTCGCTACCGGTGTGATCGCCGCCTCAGGAACGATTACCCAACTCATTCCACCATCACTCGTTTTAATTGTGTTGGCTGATCAGTTAGGTAAATCTGTGGGTGATATGTATGCAGGCGCCATTGGTCCTTCCATCATTCAAATCATACTGTTCTGTTTATTTATTCTCTTCTTATCGATTTTTAGACCACAAGACGTACCAGCGTTGCCACCAGAGGCGCGCCCAAAAATTGATTGGAAGTTGTTCAAGAAAATTCTTTGGGGCATTGTTCCTTCCATTGCTCTCATCTTCTTAGTACTCGGAACGATTTTGATGGGTCTAGCAACGCCAACCGAAGGTGGTGCGATGGGTTCTGTAGGAGCTCTAGTTCTGGCGGCTATGAATAAGCGCCTCCAAAAGACTTTAGTTTGGGATGCAATGACTTCCACCATGCGGATTAACGCCATGGTGATCTTCATCCTGATTGGCTCTACCGTCTTTGGCTTGGCCTTCCGCGGCGTTGATGGCGATCTCTGGATTGAGCATCTCCTCTCAGGTCTACCCGGTGGCCAAGTTGGCTTCTTGATTGTGGTGAACTTGTTTGTCTTCTTCCTAGCCTTCTTCTTAGATTACTTCGAGATTGCCTTCATCATCATTCCACTGCTTGCTCCAGTTGCACAAAAATTAGGAATTGATCTGATTTGGTTTGGGGTACTTCTCGGTGCCAATATGCAAACCTCCTTCATGCATCCGCCATTTGGATTTGCCCTGTTCTATCTACGAGGGGTCGCACCGAAATCAGTCAAGAGCTCTGATATTTACTATGGAGCTCTGCCATGGGTTGGTTTACAACTGATTCTGGTGGCGATCATCATCTTCGTTCCAGAAACAGTGACCTACTTTATTGATAAGCCTGCAATAGCAGTTGATGCCAACGCAATCTCTGTGGATCCATTGGCTGGTGTTGAGCAAAATGAGATCACTGTAGACTCTAGTTCAGAGATCGAGCGGCAATTGCGCGAAAATAAATAATATAAAAATAGTGGCATAAAAAATATAGGGGTTTTGCAATGCAGGCAAAGTGGGGTATTCAGGGGATGGCGGTTGCGCCGCACTCCCTTGCTTCTGAATCAGCGCTAGCAGTTCTCAGGGAAGGTGGAAACGCATTAGAGGCAATGGTAGCTGCAGCAGCGACTATTGCTGTCGTTTACCCCCATATGAATTCTATCGGCGGAGACTCTTTCTGGGTCATCCATTCTCCTGGTAAAGCAATGGGTGGTATTGATGCATGCGGTGCTGCTGCTGGTTTAGCTAGTAAGCAATGGTATGCAGAGCGTGGCATTACCAAAGCCATTCCATTTCGTGGTCCAGTTGCTGCTAATACTGTTGCCGGCACAATCTCTGGCTGGGGTGCTGCACATCAGCTATCTAAACAAGCTTTAGGCGGCAAGATTCCTATGTCTCGTTTGTTGGCTGACGCTATTCATTACGCAGAAACTGGTGTGCCAGTTACTTATAGTCAATCGAGCTTAACTGAAAAGAAGCGCGCAGAGCTAAGTGCTATTCCAGGATTTGCTAAGACCTTCTTGGTCAATGGCAAGGCACCAGCTGTTGGTAGCATCTTTAAGCAAGAGCGCTTAGCTAAAACTTTGCGCCAGATTGCAGGCAAAGGTACGGATGATTTTTATCGTGGCGATCTTGCTAACCTGCTGGCAAAAGAGCTCACTGATATTGGTAGTCCATTACGTTTAAGCGATCTGCAGCGCCATCATGCAAAACTCATTGATCCACTCGAGCTCAAGCACAGTATGGCTAAGGTCTACAACATGGTGCCACCTACTCAGGGTGTAGTGTCATTGATGATTATTGGCATCTTGGATCAATTGAACTTAAAACGCTTTAAAGTAGACAGCACTGAATATGTGCACCACTGCGTTGAGGCAACCAAGCAAGCATTTAAGATTCGGGATCAGTTTGTAACCGACCCTGCTTACATGAGTAAAAATGCGCAATCATTTTTATCGCCCGCATTTCTGAAAAAACTGGCTAAGAACATTAATCCTAAAAAAGCCTTGCCTTGGGGTCAGGGTAAAGGCCCAGCAGATACCATCTGGATGGGCGTAATTGATGGTGCTGGCAACTGCGTTTCCTTTATTCAAAGTATTTATCACGAGTTTGGTGCTGGAATTGTGTTACCAAAGTCAGGTGTTAATTGGCAGAACCGCGGCTGTAGTTTCTCTTTGGATCCTAGGACGCTGAACCATCTCGAGCCGTATCGCAAACCTTTCCACACACTCAATCCTGCGCTGGCTTTATTCAAAGATGGTCGCTCAATGGTGTACGGCACTATGGGGGGCGATGGTCAGCCCCAAACACAATGCGCCCTGTTTACGCGCACCGCTACTTACGGACTCGACCCACAAGATGCGATTAGTCGTCCACGTTGGCTGCTCGGTCGTACTTGGGGGCAAACTAGCGACAGTCTCAAACTAGAATCTCGCTTTAGTCCATGGGTTGCCAAAGAATTACACGCAATGGGTCATGACATTGAGATGCTGGACTCTTTTGACGAGACAGTTGGGCACGCTGGTTGCATCATTCGTGACCCATCAGGCACCTTGCGTGGCGGCTGGGACCCTCGTAGTGACGGGGCTGTTAGCGCGTTTTAGTAATCAATATCTTTGGTACGCGTAGGTTCCAATAAATAGCGGCTGCGCGTAGTCCAAAGATTCCCAACATACAAAGTACAGAACCTTCAATCGCATATTGAGGAATAAAGTTCAACACTAATACATAAGCACAGCATCCCAGCATTACCGGAATTGCGTATAGCTCATGAGACATGATCAGCGTTTTTCTACCGGCCAATAAATCTCGTATCAAACCGCCACCAATGGCAGTGATTACACCCAATATGATTGGGGCTACTGGTAAACCAAAATCCATACTCCAAGCCTTATTAGCTCCTTGAATAGCAAATAAGGCTGCACCAAAACCATCGATATATAACATCCAACGGTATATCTGCGGTTGAGTGAAAAAAGATTCAGAAAAAAATGTTAAGACACTTGCACTCAAAGCTAACCAAACATATATTTGATTCTCAGACCAAAAAACGGGTGTCGCTAAAATGATGTCACGAATCGTACCGCCACCAATTGCAGTAATCACTCCCAGAACTAAGACACCAAAAAGATCAACCCCCCGATCGGCAATAGCCAGCACTCCAGTAACTGCAAAGGCCATTGTTGCAATGATGCCAACCCAGAAATTAATTTGTTCCATATGAAATAGTCTAAAGCAATTGAAAAGTCCTTCTCGCAAATTTGCTTCATCAATATACTGTTGTCTATGAGCACTAGGAAAAGCTACCCATGAAACCTAAGCTTTATAGCTACTGGCGGAGCTCAGCCGCCTTCCGTGTTCGGATTGCACTCAATCTTAAGGGTATCGACTACGAAGTCATTCCAGTTCATCTCACCCAAAATGGTGGGGAACAAATGTCTGAATCTTATGAAAATAAAAATCCCAATCGCTTAGTACCACTATTTGATGATGGAAAAAATAGTATTCACCAATCGCTCGCCATCATCGAATATCTAGATGAGATTCAAGCTAAACCAGCTTTACTTCCAAGCTCACCAATAGATCGCGCGTGGGTTCGCTCATTGGCCATGGATATGGCAATTGATATTCATCCCATTAGCAACCTGCGGGTACTACGCCACTTGATAAAAGAAGTTAGAGCAAGTAATGAGGTGAAAGATGCCTGGTATCAACACTGGATCAAGCTAGGACTAACGAGTGTTGAAAAGCAACTCAGTACTAATAAGCGCCGTGGCCATTTTGCCTTTGGTGATCAACCTGGCCTGATTGATATTTGCCTAGTGCCACAACTCTTTAATGCCTTAAGCAGTAAGCTGGATATGAGCCCTTACCCTACTCTGATGAAAATCTTAGGCGAGTGTATGAAGCTACCGGCTTTTATAGATGCATCATGGGAAAAGCAAATAGATGCGGAAGGACTAAACCCCCCTATTTGATTTTGGATTCCATCATTTTGACCAAGGCGTACAC
>CAIVXR010000249.1 GCA_903909925.1 uncultured beta proteobacterium
AAGAAGCGAAGCTTGCAATTAGTCATCACGGACTGATTAAGGTGCGCGTATTTGGCGATGATCGGGAAGCACGCGTTGCAATTTACGAAGCGCTTTGCGACAAACTCGATGCTGCGCCAGTACAACATATTGGCAAATTACTAGTCATCTGGAAACCAAAAGATGTGGTTGATGAAGCATTTTCAAATCTGGGCAGATCTTCTAAGCAGACTAAGAAATCCTTACAGGCGCCTCGCACCAAACGCCAACCGAACCGCGCACCAACTAAATCAGGCATCCGCACCAGTAGCTCAGAACGATCTGATCGTCGCTCTGCTTCCAATGCAGCGCCATTTGCTCGCGCTGCCGCTGTAAAGTCTGCAACGCCAAAAAAACGGGTGCTGCGCTCTGAAGCGGCTGAGTCGAAAATTGGCTGGTCATCACCAGGCTACCGCAAAGCAGCGGCTGCTCCTGCACCTATTAAGAAACGCAAAGTGCGGATGAGTAGTAATAAGAAAAAATCGCTCGGGTCTTAACAGCCCCAATTGAAGAGAGAACGCCGCTAGTCGGCGTTTTTTATTACCTAAATCAGATGATTAAGGATTGGGCTTTGTAAGACGCCATACCAGATAGATGCCTAGGGCACTCTGAATCAAAAATAGGACACTAGAAACGCCGTGGAGTTTTCTAAAGACATCGGCAGATGGCGAGAGCATCACTGGCATACCTTCTAGCAAAGCCTGATCACGCAAGGTATCTAGCCAAGGGATCAAGATAAATGAAGCGGCAGTTGCACACATTAACATGCCAAGCAAGATCAAACGAATGCTCTTGTACTGACTTAGGCCACGGGTAACGAGCAGATTTGCGAGCACCATCAATGCAATGCAAATCAAAATGCTGAGATAGGCTTCAGCCTTAAAAACACTGCCAGCTACCATGCCAGCCACTTGACGATCAGTCATAGTGCTAAAAATTGCTGGTGCAACTAGATAGCCGACGGCAAGAATGCTGCCTACCCACAAACCTGCAATCAGAATAAAGAGTCGTTGTGCTCCAGCATGTTTTGGAGCAGTAAGGTTCTGCACTGGGTTTCTCTAGTATGGATTCTTAGATATAGCGTACTGCCAGAATCTCAACTTCACGGTTACCGCCAGGAGCTTGGACCGCCACAACATCGCCCTCTTCCTTGCCAATCAAGGCACGAGCAATCGGAGAGCTAATGGAAATTTTACTAACAGCAATATCGGCTTCATCGTCACCGACAATCTGATAAGTGAACTTGGTGCCGTCCTCGAGATCTTCCAGATCAACGGTAGCGCCAAACACAATCCGACCAGACACATCTAGTGCTGCTGGGTCAATAATCTGCGCGGCAGATAACTTACCTTCTAGCTCCTGAATACGACCTTCAATGAAACCCTGCTTCTCTTTAGCGGCATCGTACTCAGCGTTCTCAGAAAGATCACCTTGGGCCCTTGCTTCAGAAATCGAAATAATGACAGCAGGACGCTCAACATGCTTGAGACGGTGCAGCTCCTCTTTGAGAAGTTCTGCACCGCGTTTGGTAATCGGAATTGTGCTCATACTGCCAACCTAACTTAAATTCTTGCGCATGATTGCGCTGATAAAAGTTGATTTTAGATTAAATGAGCTTTTGATGTAAGCCCTGCAAGGAATAGACCTCCAAAGACTCCTTGCTACCCTTTTGGGAGGCTAGCAAACCATCCATTACTGCACGAGCTGCACTAATCGTCGTGTAGTAAGTAACCCCATTAGCCTGAGCGGTAGTTCGGATGGATCTCGAGTCAGCAATCGCAGTACGCGTCTCGTCCACAGTCGTAAATACGAGGGAAATTTCACCATTTTTAATGAAATCCACAATATGCGGACGACCATCTTTGACTTTATTGACTACGCGCACTGGCAGACCAGCAGCCTCAATGGCAGCAGCGGTCCCTTTGGTAGCAACCATCGGGAAACCGAGCTGATGCAAGAGCTTAGCAACTTCAACTGCCTTAGGCTTATCACTATCTTTTACCGTGAGCAGCACTGTTCCGCTCTTAGGAAGTTTGATACCAGCACCCAATTGTGATTTAAAGAGTGCTTCACCAAAGGTCTTGCCTACGCCCATCACTTCGCCAGTTGAGCGCATCTCTGGTCCAAGAATTGGATCAATTCCGGGGAACTTATTGAACGGGAATACCGCTTCTTTGACAGAGAAGTACGGTGGTTTTACTTCCGCTTTAATGCCCTGCTGCTCTAGTGTTTGACCAACCATGCAGCGCGCTGCAATCTTAGCAAGCTGCAAGCCAGTTGCTTTAGAAACAAAAGGTACGGTACGAGAAGCGCGAGGATTGACTTCCAGAACATAGATGACATCTTTACCATCGACATTCTGAATCGCAAACTGCACGTTCATCAGACCAATCACATTTAAGCCTGCAGCCATCGCGGCTGTTTGACGCTTAATCTCTGCAACCGTCTCATCCGATAAAGAATATGGCGGCAATGAGCACGCTGAATCACCCGAGTGAACACCGGCCTGCTCGATATGCTCCATCACGCCACCAATAAATACTTTGGAGCCATCACGAATGCAATCGACATCACACTCAATTGCATCATTGAGGAAGCGATCTAGCAATACCGGAGAGTCGTGAGAGACTTTCACAGCCTCACGCATATAACGCTCTAGGTCGCGGCCATCATGCACGATTTCCATGGCGCGGCCACCCAAGACATATGAAGGACGCACTACTAATGGGTAGCCAATTTCTTCAGCAAGAACCAGTGCTTCTTCTTCTGTACGCGCAGTACGGTTCGGTGGTTGACGTAAACCTAGGCCTTGCAAGAGTTTCTGGAAGCGCTCGCGGTCTTCCGCGGCATCAATCATGTCTGGTGAAGTGCCGATGATAGGCACGCCATTACGCTCAAGATCTAAAGCAAGTTTCAAAGGTGTTTGACCACCGTACTGAACGATGACGCCTTTTGGCTTTTCCTTAGCAACAATCTCTAGAACATCTTCTAGGGTCAGTGGCTCAAAGTACAAACGATCAGAGGTGTCATAGTCAGTCGACACCGTTTCTGGGTTGCAGTTCACCATAATGGTTTCATAACCATCGTCACGCATTGCTAGAGCAGCATGCACGCAGCAATAGTCAAACTCAATACCTTGACCAATTCGGTTAGGGCCGCCGCCTAAGACCATGATCTTATCTTTGGTAGTAGGGTTAGACTCGCATTCGCCATGCTCTGCTTCATAAGTGGAATAGAGGTAGGCAGTATTGGTTGAGAACTCGGCAGCGCAAGTGTCAACGCGCTTATAAACAGGAAGTACTTTTAAGTGGTGGCGCCTAGTATGAACTGCTTTTGCATCAACACCCAATAATTTAGCTAGGCGGCGATCAGAAAAACCCTTCTGCTTTACAGCACGTAGTTCTGCTGCGGTCAGGCTATCAAGCTTGCGTTGCTTAAGTTCTGCTTCAACAGTAATGAGTTCTTCAATTTGCTCTAAGAACCAAGGATCAATTTTGGTTTCGGCATAAACCTCATCTAAGCTCATACCCATACGGAAGGCGTCAGCCAAATACCAAATACGATCTGGACCTGGCTCATTGATTTCATTCACAATGTCATCAAGATCAGCAGACACTTCATCTAAGCCATCTACCCCAACCTCTAGGCCGCGCAATGCTTTCTGGAATGATTCTTGAAAAGTACGGCCAATGGCCATGACTTCGCCAACCGATTTCATCTGCGTTGTTAGGCGTGAATCTGCTTGCGGGAATTTCTCAAAAGCAAAACGTGGAATCTTGGTCACAACATAATCAATAGATGGCTCAAACGATGCTGGGGTTGCGCCGCCAGTAATATCGTTCTTTAGCTCATCTAGGGTGTAGCCAACCGCCAATTTGGCTGCGATCTTGGCAATTGGAAAACCGGTTGCTTTTGAAGCTAGAGCTGATGAACGCGATACCCGTGGGTTCATCTCGATCACGATCATACGGCCATCAACTGGATTAATCGAGAACTGTACGTTTGAGCCGCCAGTATCAACACCAATCTCACGCAAAACTGCAATCGATGCGTTACGCATGATTTGATACTCTTTATCCGTCAGCGTTTGTGCCGGAGCAACCGTAATGGAGTCACCAGTATGCACACCCATCGGGTCTAAGTTTTCGATTGAGCAAACGATGATGCAGTTGTCATTACGATCGCGCACCACTTCCATCTCAAACTCTTTCCAGCCCAAGAGTGATTCTTCAATCAACAGCTCATGGGTTGGCGATAGATCCAGACCGCGCTTACAAATCTCTTCAAATTCTTCACGGTTATAAGCAATACCACCACCTGAGCCACCCATGGTGAATGAAGGACGAATCACTACTGGGAAACCGGAGTTATCGGCCTCACGCTGAATGCGCTGTTGTACCTCAAGCGCCTCTTCCATCGAATGAGCAATACCGGATTTAGCAGAGCCAAGACCAATCTTAGTCATTGCCTCTTTAAATTTCTGACGATCTTCTGCTTTATCAATTGCCTCTGGTGAAGCGCCGATTAGCTCGCAACCGTATTTTTGCAATACACCATGGCGATGCAAATCTAAGGCGCAGTTCAAGGCAGTTTGCCCGCCCATGGTTGGCAAAATCGCATCTGGCTTTTCTGTGGCAATAATGCGCTCTACAACTTCCCAGGTAATAGGCTCGATGTATGTCACATCAGCCATCTCTGGATCGGTCATGATGGTTGCAGGATTGCTATTGACTAAAATCACTTTGTAACCTTCGTCACGCAATGCCTTACACGCCTGCGCGCCGGAATAGTCAAACTCACAAGCTTGTCCAATCACAATCGGACCAGCACCAATAATCAGAATGCTCTGAATGTCGCTACGCTTGGGCATTATTTGCTCCCCTTGTTGCTAGCATTCATGAGCTCCACAAAATGATCAAATAAATAGGCAATGTCATGAGGTCCAGGCGAGGCTTCAGGGTGGCCCTGGAAACAGAATGCAGGCTTGTCTTTCCAAGCTAGACCCTGCAGCGAGCCATCAAACAATGAAACGTGGGTGACCCGAATGTTCGCAGGCAAGGTATTGGCATCAACGGCAAAGCCATGGTTCTGGGAAGTAATTGCTACGCGACCAGTATCAAGATCTTTCACGGGATGGTTAGCACCATGGTGACCAAACTTCATCTTGAGCGTTTTAGCGCCAGCTGCCAGGCCCATAATTTGATGGCCTAAGCAGATGCCAAAGGTTGGCACGCCCTTGGCAATAATTTCTTTGGCAGCAGTGATGGCGTAATCACAAGGTCCTGGATCACCTGGGCCGTTAGAGAAAAATACGCCGTCTGGATTCATGGCGAGCACTTCTGCTGCACTCGTTTGTGCTGGCACTACCGTCAATTCGCAAGCACGCTCAGTAAGCATGCGCAAAATATTGTGTTTGACACCAAAGTCATACGCAACTACTTTTTTAGTTGGTTTTTTGGTGTTCAGTGTTTTGTAAGCAGGCTTACCATCTGGGCCATGGAGTTCCCATTCAGCTACACGCCATGGGTAAGCTTTTTTAGTGCTCACTACTTTGGCTAAATCCAAACCAGCCATTCCAGGAAAAGCCTTTGCTAGTTCCAGAGCTTTTTTACCCAAGTATTCATAGTCATCACCCAATTTACCAGCCACAATGGCACCAGACTGAGCACCCTGGTCGCGCAGAATGCGGGTTAATTTACGGGTATCAATTCCAGCAATGCCAGGAACACCTGCTTTGCTTAAGTAGCTATCTAAGCTTCCTTCTGAGCGGAAATTGGATACGCGCTTCGGTAAATCTTTAATAACGAGACCAGCAGCATGAATCTGATCTGACTCTGCATCTTGTGCATTGACACCAACGTTGCCAATATGAGGATAAGTGAGAGTCACAATCTGACGACAGTAACTAGGATCAGTGATGATCTCTTGATAGCCAGTTAAGGCAGTATTGAAAACAACTTCACCAGTCGTTTCGCCAGGGGCGCCAATGCTAAATCCGGGAAATATTGTGCCGTCGGCTAAGGCCAACACGGCGGGAGGAAA
>CAIVXR010000250.1 GCA_903909925.1 uncultured beta proteobacterium
GAAATATCCCCAATTATCTGAATCATTCACGAAGCCAAATTTATAGATGCCTCCAATTAAATCCGTAGAACCAGAGCCACGCTGTAAGCCTGGATCAACCGCTACCGTTCCACCAGAATTTGCAACAGCACTTTGAGAATTGCTACCTGTTGGTAACTTCACGCCAAACTGCAGGCCCCAATCTTTTTGCTCTGAAAACCCGAAGTAGCGCCCAATAAGCTTGATATCCCCAATTCCAGAACCTTTGGAGCTATAACCATTTTCTCCCGTAGGAAATCCACCCGTACCCTCATCTGAGTTTGATCCATAGGTCATGTGATTACGCATAATGAATGGGACTACCGTGGTGAGACCCCAATTTTCGCCATCGTTGTAATCCAAGGATGCAGTAATGTAATTATTTTGGGTATATCCCTCGACCTCAGCAGGTGCGCCCGTTGCGCCATTGGTTGTATTGGCAGCCTGTGATTGTGAAATACCCTTGGTGCCGTAACGCAACTTATTTTGATTCAGAGTGTCATACCTAAGATCTAAGGACCAACCAGAGGTCATACCCATTCCTTGTGTACCAATATCGGTATTTAAGCTACAACCACAACTAGCGCAAGCAAATGCACTTGCCCCAGGAATAGAAAGCGCAACAGCAATAACAATTTCTCTAAACTTCAATTTACTTCTCCACACATATTTACGGTAATGGTTTGTCTTCATTACCCACTACATAGCTAGGCTATGCCCTCAAAAGAATTAGGCTTGTGCTGGGGGTGCCGCTGAAGGTGGAGTTACCCAAACAGCAAGTGGTTTGGGTGATTGATAGAAAAGCTGGGGAAGCAATGCATACGTTTGTGGCGCTGCAAATGTAAGGTTGGTATTAAATGCTGGGGTAATTGCGCTATGCGCCAAACAATAAGGACATGGCCGCACTTGATTGGCACCATCCTGCCCTTCATCCCGAACATCAATTTGCATCTTGCTGCCATCAATAGAACAAATCTCCATTGCAAAACCTTCGCCATGCTTAGCGACTGAAACTGCTTGAGATGCAGCCGGCGCCAGCGCACTCATTGCAATTGCCAAGGCAGCAATCCAGTGAACGAAGCGGTTTTTGGAGGAATTCATGATGATGGGATTTTATCTGACTTTCCCCTACCTCATCTTGGGTTTGCCCTCGTATTGGTGCAGGCAATAAAAAAGGAGTCCGAAGACCCCTTTTGACAAACTTAGACTGCTACTTTAATGACCAGCATTCTTGTTGGCATCATCAATAAAGAGCTTACGAGCCTGCGCCAAAATGAACTTTGCCGCAAAGGCCGCAGTAATTGTCACGATTGCGCCCGCAATGAAAACCGTATTCCAATCCCCGGTTGAGGAAAGAATGGATGCCAAAGGCACCAACAAAGAAGCAGTTCCTTTTGCTGTGTATAAAGTGCCGGCATTACCAGCCGCATTTTTCACACCAAATGTATCCGCACAGATCGCTGGAAAGATCGAGAAAATTTCACCCCAAAACAAGAAGATCAATGCAGCAAAAGTCATAAATGCATATGGGTCTTTACCAAAATGCATCAAACCGAGCATTGATAAACCTTCACCAAGGAAAACGAAGAACATTGTGTTCTCCCGCCCAAAACGATCCGAAATAAATCCACACAGAGGGCGAGTAAAGCCATTGCACAGGTTATCAATTGATAAAGTCATTGTGAGTAGTGGCAAAGTAGTGCCGAATAACACCATTGGCAATTTCGCGAGACCCCAATCTTTAGCAATCGGGCCAATTTGCGCAGTTACCATTAATCCACCAGCAGCTACAACCACGAAGATGACATAGATTAGCCAGAACAAAGGTTTTCTGATCATTTGTCCGGAGGTGTAATCAACTTTAGTTGTAACAATGCGAGGCGCAGCCTGCACCCCCTTTGGTGGGGTTGGCTTAGTCATGAGCAATGCTAAACAAAAAATCAATGCGCCTTGTGCAAGGCCAAAGAACAAGAAAGCATGTTCATATCCATCAGAAAGAATCATGTTGCCGATTGGAATTACGGTAATTGCTGCACCAGCACCGAAGCCAGCAGCAGTTAAGCCCGCGGCAAGACCGCGCTTATCCGGAAACCATTTGAGCGCATTTCCAACGCAAGTTCCATACACGCAGCCAGCACCAATACCCGCTACGACAGCTGCCGCATACAGCATTTCGATTGAGTTGGCATAGCTATCCATCACCCATCCGGCAGCAGCAAAGATTGAACCAATCAGAATAACAATTCTTGGGCCAAATTTATCCACCATCCAACCTTCAACAGGGACTAACCATGTTTCAACTACGATGAAGATAGAAAAAGACAATTGAATTGCAGATAAGGCCCAACCGGTTTTGATTTGAATGGGGTTAACAAACAAAGTCCATGCATATTGAAGATTGGCAACCAATCCCATGCAAATAATCCCAAATACCAACTGCGCCCAACGGTTATGCCATGGCTTATTCACTGTCCGTGCTCCTTTTAATTATTTCTCTTATAAATTTCACGCCCTCTTTAGGGGCTCAATCATTCTCAAACATCATCCTCTTTATTATCTTGATTGGAATCAAGATAATTTTATTTGTGCACTAGTGATTACCCCTAAGCCAAGTAATTGAATTGCAAGGCACTTCCACTTAGTTGCCAGCATTCCCAATTCCCCTTGGTCATAAAAAAAGCCACCCGAAGGTGGCTTTTGAATTGCTGTAATTTTTAAATTACATGCCGCGGTAAGCGCCGTCAAAATCATAGTGACGAGCTGGCTTGTCTTGGCTTGGCTTGCTTTCAGAAAAAAGCCGGTTAAACATATTCAATAACTGGGTCATTTGAATCTCCTTAAGGGTTAGTACTCATATTCTACCCTAATTTGGAGATTTATTTAGGGTAAACCCTTAAAAAGATTTAAATGCTTGGTTAGCA
>CAIVXR010000251.1 GCA_903909925.1 uncultured beta proteobacterium
GCTCTTGCAGAGGTTAAAAAACTCGGTTTTGTGGATGTTGGAACCTTAGATGGTGGCGTGCAGGCTTGGAAACAAGCCGCCCTTCCATTGGTGAAGCAATAGACCTATGCCTCAAGTAATAATGTATAGCACCCAAGTTTGCCCATATTGTGTAATGGCTGAAAAGCTATTGCTCAAAAAAGGCGTCAGTAATTTAGAAAAGATTTTGATTGATCGTGACCCTGCGCAGCGTGAGCTCATGATGACTCGTACTGGTCGTCGTACGGTTCCGCAAATTTATATTGGCGAGACCCATGTTGGCGGATACGATGATCTGGTAGCTTTAGATCGTGCAGGTAAGCTCGATCCTTTATTGGTTTAATGTACTTATTCGTCAAGAAAGATAGCAATGACTGAACAATCTTCCGCACCTCAAGTAGAGGCTGATAACTCAAAAGAACCTGGATTTGCAATTCAGCGCATTTATCTCAAAGACCTCTCTTTAGAGCAGCCCAACGCCCCGCAAATTTTATTGGTTGCTGCTGAGCCTCAAGTACAAGTCGAACTTGATGTTGCTGTAAATCCATTAAGCGATAGTATTTTTGAGGTAGCAATTATTTCTACAGTTACCGCTAAAGTTGACTCAAAAGTTTTGTTTTTAGTTGAAGCTAAGCAAGCTGGTATTTTTGAGTTCGCCAATATTCCACCTCAACAGCTTGATCCAATGTTAGGCATTACTTGCCCAACTATTTTGTATCCATACCTTCGTTCAAATGTTGCAGACATTATTAGTCGTGCAGGCTTTCAGCCAATTCATCTGAATGAGATCAACTTCCATGGCATGTATGAGCATCGACTCATGCAAGCTCAACAGGCAGCTGGCAAAGAAAGTGGAGCCACTGATGAGAGCAAAATAATTCTTCCAAACTAGATCTCAACAGCGAGCACACAGATCATGAAAGTGACCCTGATTGGTGCTGGAGCTTGGGGAACGGCGATGGCCGCACAGGCGGCGCGTCACCTCAAGGATGGGGATGTCTGTTTATGGTCTCGCAGCAAAGATCAGTTGATAGATATTGAAAAGCGTGGTGAGAACCACTCCTATCTACCCGGCATTCAGCTGCCTAAAAACATTACATTAGAAAATAACTTCTCAGCCGCCATTAAGAGACTTTCTGCTGATGATCTATTAGTGATTGCAACACCAATGGCTGCGCTTTCAGAAACAATTGCTCAGGTATTAAAGATTGCAGAACATCCTTTAAATATTATTTGGCTATGTAAAGGTTTGGAGCCAGCTACAGCTTTACTTCCACACGAAGTAGTTGAGCGTGAAGATAGGCTGCACAGCCATGGTATTTCGCATTCTTATGGCGCATTATCTGGCCCTAGCTTTGCAGCAGAGGTGGGCTCTGGTATGCCATGTGCATTGACAATTGCCAGCACCTCTACAGATTTATGTGCTGCTACACAAGCAGCTTTTCATCATGGCAATATGCGCGTCTATTCAACTGATGATTTAGTTGGCGTCGAGCTAGGCGGTGCCGTGAAAAATGTTTTAGCAATTGCTGCTGGTATTGGAGATGGCTTAGATTTAGGTTTGAATGCACGAGCTGCTGTTCTTACCCGTGGCTTGGCTGAAATGATGCGTTTAGTGAAAGCGGCTGGCGGAAGATCAGAAACCTGTATGGGTCTCACAGGTGCTGGCGACTTAATATTGACTGCAACCGGGGATCTTTCTCGCAATCGTCGGGTTGGTCTCGAACTTGCTGCAGGTAAGCCATTGGCTGAGATATTGTCTAATTTAGGTCATGTTGCCGAAGGCGTACTTTGTGCCTCTGCAGTTGGTGACCTATCAAGGCGCTTAGGTGTAGAGATGCCAATTACGGCGATGATGGGTGAGGTGTTGGCTGGTAGGCTTTCGCCCCAAGAAGGACTGAAGAAATTAATGGGGCGTGACCCAAAAATAGAAGCTTAGTAGCGCCTACTAATTTAGCGCTTACTTACCATCCACCAGGCCATTTTGACGCCAGGCTTCATACACCACAATCGCTACCGTGTTAGATAAGTTCAAGCTGCGGCTACTATCTTGCATTACTAGGCGCATGCGGTTCTTTTCAAGAATGGAGTTACGAACTTCATCAGTAATACCTTTAGTTTCAGAGCCAAAAACAAAGTAATCATTAGGAGCATATTTGCCCTCATGAAACCTTCCGCTACCTTTAGTAGTTAAAGCAAAAAGGTGTTGCGGATCTGGCTGCTCGTCTTTTAGAAATTGAGCCCAATTAGCATGAATTTTTACTTTTGCGAACTCGTGATAGTCAAGCCCTGCCCTACGAAGCTTGGCATCTTCCATCGGAAAGCCTAAGGGCTCAATTAAATGTAGCTTTGCTCCAGTGTTAGCGCAGAGCCTAATGATATTGCCTGTATTGGGCGGGATTTCTGGTTCGAATAAAACAATATTAAACATGTAGTAATTTTGCGGTTCTAAGCAAAACCCAGTTGGTGATATGTGATGCACCATTGTCCTTCAGAACGCGGGCAATTTCATTCAGAGTGGCTCCGCTAGTCATTACATCATCAAAAATGATGATGCTTTGACCTCGGAGAGCTGCGATAAAGTGATTGTCAAGATAAAACATACCTGCAATTGCACGATACCGTGCTGCAAGCTTCCCGCCTGCCTGTTGATGATTGTGGTGGTGGCGCTTGAGTGCGTTAGGCAGCTTTCTAATGCCTGAATTGCAATGAATTCTGCGCGCAATTTCCCAGCTTTGATTAAAGCCCCGTGCAGCTAATTTTTGAGTACTTAGTGGCACAGGAAGAAGATAGCTTGCTCTGATATTTTGGAGTTGTTTTGGAAAAAGGCGATTCCATGTATTTGCTAGCCCATGAGCATAGGCCAGACGCTTATGGTATTTCAGTTGATGGATCGCATGTTGAAGTATTCCTTCATAGCGATCTAGACAATATGTCTCATCAAAATATGGAGGGCGAAGATTGCATTGTGCACAGCGCTGTTCTTTTAGCTCTAAGGCGTTCAAAGCGATACCACATTGATAGCAGCATTCATAATTGAGTAGGCTATTAATATTTAAAGATTGCAAACAGTGTGCGCAAAGAGAATGCTGTTGATAGCGCTCGCATGCGATACAGGCGCTTGGTAAAATTTGGCTATTAATGGATTGAAAAATCTTCTCTAGAAATTGCATGGGGCGCTGAGTATACTGAGCTAATGACCCAGCCAATCAGATGGTTACAAGACGAAATTGCAGACCGCATGTTGCAAAAACTTGATATCGTCAAACTCGATACAAAAGATGCATTAATTGTTCCGGATTTTCCCGGTAAGCATTTAGTGTCTTTTGCAAAACGCTATCCCTCTGCAAATATCCATAGTTTTACAGAAGATGGTATTACCAGATTTGACATGTGGCGCTCAAAAGCGACATCACATTGGCGCTCTTTGTTTAGTGGAAACATAAGTCCTTTGGCCCATTACTTAGCAAAAGGTAAATTTAGTCTTCCTGATAATTCTGTTGATTTAGTATTTAGCAATCTCTTATTACAGGACTTGCCTGATCCAAGACATTTTTTACAGGAGTGTTGGCGTGTGTTGCGAGAGGGCGGCCTAGTCACATTTAGCTATTTAGGTCCCGATACTGGAAAAGAGCTCCGCGCTCTTGAACCTGGCCTGCTTCAATTGAAGAATTTATTGAGCCCTTGGGATATGCATGATATTGGTGATGCTCTTTTGGGGGAGCGCTTTTCTGATCCGGTAATGGATATGGAATTTATTACTCTTGATTACAAGTCAGATGCTCTTTTAGCAATTGATGCAGAAGCGCTCAAATTGCTCAATATGCCCACATCTGAAGTCTTAAAAGAGGGTGTTTTGCCTCAAAAAATGACTTTAGAGGTGGTGTACGGGCATGCTTGGGCGCTTGGAAAACATCTCGCTAAGGCGCAGGAGAGTATTGCCTATATCGATGTAAATCAAATTGGGCGCAAGACTAGGTAGTATCCTGCATAAGTGTAAGTACTTACTATCATTTTAAGCATTGTCAAGATTGAATGAGGCTAACTTATCTAGATTTGTTGTTGTGCACAATTAACCCTATAATCATCGCAGTACGTAATGGCTTAAAACCGCTTTTTTGAGCATTTTGTAGGGTATTTAAGCCCTTTGCTCACGACATTAAACAGAGAATAAGATGAATTTATTTGGAAAAGTCACTAGGGCATCGCTCTACTTAGTAGCAGCCTTTGGTACTGCTTTTGCGCAGGCATCGGAAAATATGCCAGGTGGCCCGGCACTTTACCAGCTGAACTTTCCTGCACCCGCTACCAAAATCATGCAAGAAATCCACTGGCTACATTGGATGATGTTGGCGATCTGCGCAGTGATTTTTGTTGGCGTATTCGGGGTGATGTTTTATTCCATCCTAAGACACCGTAAATCCTTGGGCCATAAATCTGCCTCTTTCCACGAGAGTACGACAGTTGAAATTATTTGGACTGTCATTCCGCTTTTGATTGTCATTGGGATGGCATTACCCGCAACTAAAACAGTTGTGGCGATGAAAGATACAACGAATTCAGATATCACTATTAAAACTACTGGCTATCAGTGGAAATGGGGTTATGACTACATCAAAGGTGAGGGTGAGGGCATTAGCTTTTTATCTACCTTGTCAACTTCACGTGAGTCGATTAATAACCTCGCACCAAAATCAAATACGTATTTGATGGAAGTGGATAACGAAATGGTTGTGCCTGTTGGCAAGAAAATTCGTTTGATTACGACTGCTAATGACGTCATTCACGCTTGGACTATTCCAGCGTTTGGCGTGAAGCAAGATGCAATCCCAGGATTTGTTCGGGATACATGGTTTAAGGCTGAAAAAATTGGCACATTCCGTGGACAGTGTTCAGAGTTATGCGGTGCACAGCACGCTTTTATGCCAATTGTTGTGAGAGTTGTTTCACAAGAGGACTACACAGCTTGGGTTGCTGAAAAGAAAAAAGAAATGGGTGGCGCTGGCGAAGATCCGTCTAAGATTTACACCTTAGATGAGCAAAAAGAGCGTGGCGCAAAAGTGTATGCAGCTAATTGTGCTGCTTGTCACCAAGCAACTGGTAAGGGCGCTGGCGCATTCCCGGCTTTAGATGGCAGTAAAGTTGTGTTGGGTCCGAAGGCGGGTCAATACAACATTCTCATCAACGGTAAAAATGCAATGCCGAAATGGGCTGGCGTGATTTCTGATGGTGATCTTGCCGCAGTAATGACCTATACCCGTAACTCATGGGGTAATAAGACGGGCGAAATCATTCAGACCCAAGAAATTATTACCGCACGTGGCGGCAAGTAATCCATTCATTCATGCAGATAAAACGAAACCGGAGTAAACCATGAGCACAGTCTCTACCACCATAGACCACGCACACGATCATGCACATGATGATCACACGCCACATGGTTGGCGCCGTTGGTTGTTCGCAACTAACCACAAAGACATCGGCACGATGTATTTAATTTTCTCATTTGTTAGCTTATTAGCTGGTGGCACGATGGCCTTGGGAATTCGCTTGGAATTATTCCAGCCAGGCTTGCAATTCTTCCGCCCAGAATTCTTTAATCAATTAACCACCATGCATGGTTTGGTGATGGTATTCGGCGCGATCATGCCAGCCTTCGTTGGTTTTGCTAACTGGATGGTGCCTTTGCAAATTGGCGCATCCGATATGGCATTTGCTCGGATGAATAACTTTAGCTTCTGGATCTTGCCAGTGGCTGCAATCTTACTATTTGGTTCTTTCCTTGTTCCTGGCGGTGCTCCAGCAGGTGGCTGGACAATTTATGCTCCATTGAGTTTGCAGATGGGTCCTGGAATGGACATGGCAATTTTTGCCCTACATTTATTGGGCGCCTCTTCCATCATGGGCTCGATCAATATCGTCGTAACCATCTTGAATATGCGCGCTCCAGGATTAACTTTGATGAAGATGCCAATGTTCTGCTGGACTTGGTTGATTACTGCTTACTTATTGATTGCTGTAATGCCTGTCTTGGCTGGTGCAATCACTATGGTATTGACCGATCGCCATTTTGGTACTTCCTTCTTCTCTGCTGTAGGCGGCGGCGACCCAGTAATGTTTCAGCATATTTTCTGGTTCTTTGGTCACCCAGAGGTTTACATCATGATTCTTCCAGCATTTGGAATCGTCAGTGAAATCGTTCCAGTGTTCTCCAGAAAAACTTTGTTTGGTTATAGCTCTATGGTTTATGCAACATCGTCTATTGCGATCTTGTCATTTATTGTTTGGGCGCACCACATGTTTGCAACTGGTATGCCTGTGACTGGTCAGTTGTTCTTCATGTATGCAACGATGTTGATTGCTGTGCCAACTGGCGTGAAGATTTTTAACTGGGTTGCAACGATGTGGAAAGGTTCTCTCACCTTCGAAACTCCCATGTTGTGGGCCATTGGTTTTATTTTCGTGTTCACAATGGGCGGCTTTACTGGTTTGATTCTTGCCATGGCGCCAATTGATATTGGTGTTCAAGACACTTATTACGTAGTAGCCCATTTCCACTATGTTTTGGTAGCAGGCTCTCTGTTTGCAATGTTCGCTGGTTTTTACTACTGGTGTCCTAAGTGGACCGGCTATATGGCTAATGAGGCTCGTGGCAAGATCCACTTCTGGTCTTCCATGATTTTCTTTAATCTGACCTTCTTCCCAATGCACTTCTTGGGCTTGGCTGGTATGCCACGTCGTTATGCAGACTACCCAACCCAGTTTGCTGACTTCAATATGGTTGCCTCCATTGGCGCCTTGGGCTTTGGCTTATCACAAGTGTATTTCTTGCTCTTCGTTGTCATGCCTGCTTATCGTGGTCGTGGCCAAAAAGCAGCAATGAATCCATGGGATGGTGCTAAGGGCTTAGAGTGGACAATACCTTCGCCAGCGCCACATCATACTTTTGAGACTCCGCCTAGCAAAGAGCAAATGCGTGAAGCAGGAATTTAATTCTCCGGAAAAACAGGCCCTAGTTGCGAGTAATCGTAGATTAGGGTTTGTTCTTCTCAGTATTGTTCTAGCCTTTTTCATTGGAATTGTGATCAAACGGAGCTGGTTGGGTTAATCCCGTACATTACGATGGTTACTACTCAAACTTTAAATCGTCAGATTTTA
Organism: uncultured beta proteobacterium; assembly: GCA_903909925.1. Classification (GTDB taxonomy): domain Bacteria; phylum Pseudomonadota; class Gammaproteobacteria; order Burkholderiales; family Burkholderiaceae; genus Polynucleobacter. The sequence goes on from CAIVXR010000251.1 coordinate 7,177, forward strand.
TTAAAGCTCTTGATTGCAGCTGTGATGATGTTTGGTTTTGGTTATGCTTTAGTGCCCATGTATAAAGCCTTGTGTGAGGTCACTGGAATCAATGTAGTCACCAGTAAGAATGATTATGGTGTACGAGCCTTTAGCCCCAACCGAGTTGGTAATACCCAGGTGAACTATGCTCGCACAGTAACGATTGAATTTGATTCCAATAGTAGAGGGCCTTTCACTTTTAAGCCTGTGAAGAATTTTTTGGAGGTTCATCCCGGTGAAATGACTGAGATTGTGTATGAAGTCACAAATAATCTTGGTCGAACAGTTCGGGCTCAAGCGATACCGAGCTACGCACCTAAAAGTGCAACAGAGTTTTTTACTAAATTAGAGTGTTTTTGTTTCCAGGAACAAACACTAACAGTAAACGAAACTAAGAAGATGCCGGTCGTATTTGTGATTGATGCAGGCTTACCTGATGATGTAAAGACAATCACCTTGTCATACACCTTCTTTGAGTTGGGGTTAGGCGGTACGCCTCCTGCACCTAAATCAAAGGTAGTGTTGTGAAGAAAAAGAGTAGCTTTATGCAGTCTATGAAAGCCGTTATGTGGGGTTTTTTAGGGGTGCGTAAAAAAGCAGGTTTGCAGGAAGATGTAGCTTCACTCAGTTTTGTGCACATTATTATTGCGGGTGTTGTTGGGGCCTTGGTTTTCATGGCTATCCTGCTATTGATAGTGAAAGCAGTTGTTTCCCATTGATTATTTTTTGATTGATAAGAGAGAATAAGATGTCGTCCAATTCAACCCCATACTATTTTGTCCCGGCACTATCTAGACATCCTGCTATGGCAGCAGCCGGCTTAATTGCCTTTGGTGCTGGTATGTCTGGCTGGGTAAATCATACGTCTTGGGGTGGTGCCCTGAGCTTAGCTGGCGTGGTATGGATTCTATTCGTGCTCTACAACTGGTTTGGCGATACGATTGCTGAGTCAAATACTGGTAAGAATGGCGTCAACGTAGACGTTTCTTATCGCTGGTCAATGGCTTGGTTCATTTTCTCTGAAATTATGTTCTTTGCCGCCTTCTTTTCTGCATTATTTTATGCACGTAATATTGCAATGCCTTGGTTGGGTGATGTTGAAAGTAAGTTGATTTGGCCTAACTTCTCAGCAGCTTGGCCTAACGATGGTCCTGCTGGCTTGATTGAGAAATTTACCACCATGGGTCCTTGGCCAATTCCGACCTTGAATACTTTCTTATTATTGAGCTCGGGTGTAACTATCACGATCTCGCACCACGCGCTAGTTGAAAACCACATGAAGAAGGCAATCATTGCCTTGGCTGCAACTGTTGGCTTAGGCGCTGTCTTTTTGAGCTTTCAGGTTTACGAGTACTACCATGCTTACCATGAGCTCAACTTAAAATTGACCTCCGGTATTTATGGCTCAACTTTTTTCATGTTGACTGGTTTTCATGGTTTTCACGTCTTCCTTGGCGGCACTATGCTGGCAATTGTTTTGCGCAGGATGATTCGTGGCGACTTTACTTCCAAGAATCATTTTGCATTTGAAGGTGCTGCTTGGTACTGGCACTTTGTAGACGTTGTTTGGCTTGGACTTTACATCGTTGTGTACTGGATGTAAGTGATATAAAAAATCGGGGCCTTAAGCCCCGATTGATTTTTAGGCACTCTATTCTGATAAATCAGGCTTTAGTTTGTGCCAACTTTAATGCCAGTAGCTTCAATCAGGCCAAAATAATAGGCCAGGAGAATTCCAATAAATAGCGTAAGTGATAGCCCAATACGGAGCATGAGTGAGCGAACCATTCTGGAACTATTGCCCCTATCTTTCATCATGTAATACAGAGCTGATCCTAAGCTGCCAACAATCAATAGTAGGACAATCGGAATAATCCACTTCATCTCAAATCCTTATTTTTAAATTTCTTGAATAATCTTTTTACTGCCCTAGTCGTTAAGCGCATTGTTGCTACTTTATCAGCCTTGCTGGTTATTGCAATTGCTTGTGCTGCTGGTGTCTGGCAATTACATAGGGCTGAAAGCAAAATTGCCTTAGCTGCTAATTTATTGGCTCGGCAACAGATGCCAATTTTGAGTGCGAATGCTAGCCCTTTGACCTTAGAGGACGCAAGTGAGCGCCGGATGATTGCTCGTGGGCGATATATTCCAGAGGCGGCTATTTGGCTAGATAACCGGCCAAGACCAATCCCTGCTGCTGGTAGTAATAGCTCACAGTCTGGCTTTTATCTCATGATGCCTTTGCAGTTAGCTGGGAGTGATGAAATTCTTTGGGTCAATCGAGGTTGGGCGCCACGTAATAATGAGAACCGAGAGTCTTTGCCACCAGTGAAAACGCCAAACAACATAGTCAACATTGAAGGTGTTGTATTTGCCCATCCTGGTAAGGTCTACGCCCTAGGTGATGGTAAGGCTGCTGTAGATACTGGTAAGCCACGCATTGAGCAAAATTTTGATTTATCAGCTGAAGGCAAGCTACGGGGTTGGATGCAAAGCCCTTTTATTTTGAGAGAAGTAGATACTGGCAATGATGACGGTTTATTGCGTGAGTGGGCTCCACTGACTACCGGAGTTGATCGCCATTATGCTTATGCATTCCAGTGGTTTTCTTTAGCGGTTTTGGGTTTCTTATTTTGGTTGATTACTGGCCTACGGCAATATTGGAAGCGCGATATGAAAGAGGATCAAAGGTGAGTGATAAAGAGTTATTAATACCAGCTTCGCAGACTGATTCGGTGGTGATCAATGCGCAGACTCGTCGTGGTCGTATCCAAATGTTCTTGTTGTTGCTTGCGTGTGCTGCGCCGGTGATCGCGTCCTATCTGGCGTATTACGTGGTTAAGCCTGACTGGGGCAAGACAAACTTTGGAACTTTGGTTTACCCAGCTCAAGAATTCAATTCTGCATGGCTAGATGCTCCACTAGAAGGCAAATGGACTTTATTGATCGCACGACCAGCTGGTGAATGCCAGATCAAAGATGACAAATGTATTGAAGCTTTATTTTTGATGCGTCAAGTGAGAGTTGCTATGGGTAGAGAAAGTGAGCGCGTTCAACTTCTATGGGTCAATATTGATGGCAAGCCTGTTGATCCCGAAGTTGCAAAAGCTTATGACGAACAAGTGGCTGGATTCAAGGTTGTTTCGCTATCACCACAGCCCAAACTGAGAGCTGACTTTGAAGCTTGGCTCAATAAAGAAGGCGCTGGACAACAAATTCAGTTGATTGACCCAAGTCCAGCAAAGATGATGTATTTCCCGGTCACTAATTCTCCAAAAGAATTTGCTTTCATTAAAAAAGATTTAGAAAAGCTCTTGAAGCTCAATCACAAGGGTGAAAATCTGTAATGCCCACTTTTGTTTTGTTCTTAGAGTTGGCCGCCATTGCGATCGTATTCGCAGTCTTGCCATTGGCTTATCTTTGGACAAGACCGAGCTATAGTTTTTTCCAGAAACTCAATTGGGTACTAGTCTTTATGACTTTTGATCTGATTGTGTTTGGTGCATTTACCCGCCTAACTGACTCAGGCCTTGGTTGTCCTGACTGGCCTGGGTGCTATGGGGTCTCTAATCCTTTTCATGCTCTTGGAGAAATACAGCAAGCTGAAACTGCAATGCCTAGCGGGCCCGTCACCGTTATGAAGGCTTGGATAGAAATGATTCATCGTTATCTGGCAATGACAGTGGGCACCTTAATTTTGGTTCAGGTAGCCATGGCTTTGAGCAAGCTCAAGTCCTTAGGAAAATCACCTTTGTTTTGTAGCTTGGGTTTGCTTGTGCTGGTATGTATTCAGGGAGCTTTTGGTGCCTGGACTGTTACGCTGAAATTGCAGCCCATTATTGTGACAACCCATTTAATGCTTGCCTTACTTTTATTGGCTTGTTTAACTATTTATGCCCAGCAAGCTTGGGAGCAGAGTTCTACCGTTCGTACTCTGCGTATTCGCCCTCTACCAGCCCAACTGTTACTCGTTGCTTTACTAGTATTAGCTATTCAAATATTTTTAGGTGCTTGGGTCAGTACCAATTACGCCGTGTTGGCTTGCCCTGATTTTCCAACTTGTCTGGGAAGTGTATGGCCAGAAACCAATTGGGGAGAAGGCTTTACGCTGTGGCGTCAATTGGGTCTGAATGCTCAAGGTGAATTTATTTCTCCAGTAGCTTTGCAGACAATTCATTGGGCGCATCGCTTATTTGCAGTAGCAGTGTTGATAGTTTTGAGTATTCTGAGTCTGAAGGCTTTACAGCTGGCAACCCCAGTTATATCTGGCCTTGGCCGTTTTGCAAAACTTTTGCTAGCATTACTTTTACTGCAAGTTATTACCGGCATCTCAAATGTCGTATTTCAGTGGCCATTGTTAGCTGCTCTACTGCATACCGCTGGCTCAGCAGCTCTAGTATTCTGTTTAGTCAGAATGAGTGAGTGGGCATCTTGGCACTCAGCTGATCAAAAGAAAATGGCAAAGTTATGAGTACACCTCAAACATTAAGACCTGCGGTGATGCCGCGTTGGCGTCAATACTGGGTTTTAACTAAGCCCAGGGTGACTCAACTCGCCGTATTTTGCGCCTTGATTGGCATGTTTCTAGCTACCCCCGGAATGGTTCCTTACCCGATTCTCATTGGTGGAGTGGTTGGCATATGGTTATTGGCTGGTGCAGCGTTTGCTGTGAATTGTTTAATTGAGCAAGCAGTCGATGCAAAGATGCGACGCACTTCTTGGCGGCCATCCGCAACGGGTCAAGTGACCCCGTTTCAGATTATTGTTTTCTCGATCATTCTGGGCTCAATCGGTATGATTATTTTGTGGAACTTTTGCAATCCACTGACGATGTGGCTAACCTTGGCAACCTTTGTGGGTTATGCAGTGATTTATACCTGGCTATTAAAGCCAGCAACGCCACAAAATATTGTGATTGGCGGTCTTTCTGGGGCAATGCCGCCAGCACTTGGTTGGGCGGCTGTAACCAATACAGTATCAGCTGAAGCTTGGCTTTTGGTATTGATTATTTTTGTATGGACACCCCCACATTTTTGGGCCTTAGCTTTGTATCGTCGGGAAGACTACGTCCAGTCGGGCTTACCGATGCTGCCAGTAACCCATGGTGAGCGCTTTACGGTACTAAATATTCTCTTGTACACCCTGATATTAATTGCAGCGACTTTGCTGCCTTATATCTACGGGATGAGTGGTATGGTGTATTTAGTTAGTGCCACTATCTTAGGGTTAATATTTTTAGGCTATGCCATCGCTTTATTTATTTCTTATAGTGATGCTATCGCTAAAAAAACTTTTCGCTTTTCAATTACCTATTTGTCTTTGCTGTTTGCAGCGCTGCTCATAGATCACTACTTCCTCTAAGATGAATACCACTTTTTTACGTACCTGCTGTATTGCAGTGCTGATGTTGATTTTGACGGCATGTAGTCCAAAGCCAGAATTTAAGAATATTGATATCACTGGTAGTACTGCCTTTGGCAAAGATTTTAGTTTGCTAGACCCTGACGGCAAGGTAAGGACGCTATCTGACTTTAAGGGCAAAGTGGTGGTGATGTTCTTTGGCTACACACAGTGCCCCGATATTTGTCCAACTACCTTGACTGAAATGCAGCAAGTGATGAGTATTCTGGGGCCTCAATCAAATAAGGTGCAGGTACTTTTTGTGACTGTCGATCCTCAGCGAGATACTGCAGCGATTTTGAAGCAGTATGTACCTGCATTTGATCCGCGCTTTTTGGGGCTTCTTCCAGCAGATGATGCTGCCTTAGAAAAAGTTGCTAAAGACTTCAAGATTTATTACAAGAAGGTCCCAGGAACAAGTCCTGGTTCTTATACGATGGATCACACAGCAGGTAGTTACGCATTTGATCCAGATGGTCACTTGCGTTTATACATCAAGCATGCTCAAGGCCCTGAGGCCTTGGCGCATGACTTGAAAGAGCTTTTAAAGTAAGGGTGTGTGCTCTACTAAGTGGCTTAGGCTGCTTCAGCTTGCAACATACCACGCATCTTTTTGAGAGCCGCTGTCTCAATTTGACGGACACGTTCAGCAGAGATGCCGTATTCAGCAGCAAGATCGTGCAAAGTCTTTGTGCCGTTACCATCAGCATCCATTGCCAACCAACGTGACTGAACGATATTGCGACTACGCTCATCTAAAGCCATCAAGGCTTGATCTAGCTTAGGGCCTTGAAGTGCATCAGCTTCATTGCTGGCAATGCGCTCTGTGGGCTCTTGGCGGTTGTCGGCAAGCCATTGAATCGGTGCATAGGCTGCATCTTCGTCAGTGTCATCACCTTCAAGGGCAACGTCGCCGCCAGCAAGACGCATTTCCATTTCTTTTACGTCAGAGCCTTTGACGTCAAGCGCTTTAGCTAAGGCGTTAATCTCACCGGGAGTAAGCGCGCTCAAAGTGGGCTTATTGCTGCGCAAGTTAAAGAACAGCTTGCGTTGTGCTTTAGTAGTTGCCATTTTGACTAGGCGCCAATTCTTGAGAATGTACTCATGAATCTCCGCTTTGATCCAATGAATCGCATAAGAAACTAAACGTGCGCCATTATTTGGGTCGTAACGTTTAACGGCTTTCATCAAACCGATGTTGCCTTCTTGAATGAGATCTGCGTGTGGAATGCCATAACCAAGATATTGGCGAGCAACTGAAACAACGAGACGTAAATGGGAGAGCACTAAAGTTTTAGCAGCATCGACATTTTCAGTGCGACGAAATTCCTGCGCAAGATGTAACTCTTCTGCAGCACTGAGCATTGGCACGCGATTAACGTACGCAATGTAGGAATCAAGCGTGCCAACCCCAAGCGATGGCAGCAGCGGAAATGCAGACGCTGCCGCAGTCTGCGCGACTGGCAGTCTTTGCATATTCGGTTTGTCGGATTTCTGTTGAAGCATTTTTTATCAAGACGAGGTGTTAATAGACTTCTATTTTAGCACTCCTGTCAAGAGAGTGCTAATGGTTTTTATAGGCTATAAGTTACTGATTTAATTGAATAATTCTGATGAATATTGCCTAGCTGTGAATGGGGCTAAATCATCAATTCCTTCGCCCTTGCCAAGAGCCAATATGGCGGGTTTTGGGCCTTCTTGGAGGGTATGTGCCAAGGCGCAGATAACTCCGCCCTTAGCGGTACCATCGAGCTTGGTAACGATGATTCCAGTGAGACCTAAGGCTGTATGAAAGGCCTTCACTTGGCTTAAACCATTTTGACCAGTATTGCCATCTAGAACTAGCAAAGTGTGGTGAGGCGCCCCAGGAAGAGCTTTGCCGATGACGCGTTTTACCTTCTTGAGTTCTTCCATCAGGTGGTCTTGGGTAGCGAGGCGACCGGCAGTATCAATGATTAAGATATCGCTCTTACGCGAGATCGCAGAATGGATAGCGTCATGCGCAACTGCAGCAGCATCGCCACCCTCTTGGGCAATGACGTCTACTTGGTTACGACCACCCCATTCTTGTAATTGATTGCGCGCAGCAGCCCTAAAGGTATCGCCTGCAGCCAGAAGTACTGACTTGCCCTGAGACTGAAAGAGCCTGCAAAGCTTGCCGATGGTGGTTGTCTTACCAGCCCCATTAACCCCTACTACTAACCATACCTCTGGGATATTGGCTTTACTAGATTCATAAAGTGGATTGGGTGAGGGTTCTAAGGCCTGCAGTAGAGTGCTGACTTCTTCAATCAGAAGTGTTTGAAGCTCTTCTGGACTAGAAGCTTTTTCAGATTTAGCTGCTTTTCTCAGCTTGCCAATCAATTGTTCAGTCGTGGGTAAACCCACATCACTTTGAATCAGTGATTCTTCCAAAGCATCAAACCAAGCTTCATCAGTTTTGCTTGATTTGAAAAGAGATCCGAGAGTTTTACGTAAGCCGAACATAATCGATACAATTTAAACCTTGCATCTTATCAATTTAATTCTTGGGATATGGTGATTTAGCAGATGCGTTCCAATTTACTCCGAATTTGCTTTTTATTCTTACTCTGCACCCCGGTGACTTGGGCTGCCAATAGCAGTTCTGCGGACACTCACGAATTCATGCTGAACAATGGATTAAAGCTGATTGTTCGCGAGGACCATCGTGCTCCCACAGTTGCTCATATGGTTTGGTATCGTGCAGGCTCAATAGATGAGGTAAACGGCCGCACTGGCGTTGCTCACGTTCTTGAACACATGATGTTTAAGGGGACGCACAAAGTAAAGTCTGGAGAGTTCTCTCGACTAGTGGCTGCTGTTGGCGGTCGCGAGAATGCATTTACATCTCGCGATTACACCGCTTACTTTCAGCAAGTTGAAAAATCTAAACTTGATGAAGTGATTAGGCTTGAAGCGGATCGAATGTCGAATCTCAACTTTGATGATGCTGAATTCTTAAAAGAGATTCAGGTAGTCATGGAAGAGCGTCGCTTACGTACAGAAGATAATCCAAGTAGCCTCTTAAATGAATCGCTGATGGCAACTGCTTATATGAGTTCGCCTTATCGCCACCCAGTAGTTGGCTGGATGAATGATTTACAAAATATGAAAGCTGCTGATGCCCGCGACTGGTACCGCAGTTGGTATGCGCCAAATAATGCAACAGTTGTCATTAGTGGCGATGTAGATCCCGGACAAATTCTGAAAGCGGTTGAAAAGTATTACGGTGCAATTACGATGCATGATCTACCAGTACGTAAGCCCCAAATTGAGCCAACTCAAAAAGGCATAAAGCAGGTTCAGGTCAAAGCGCCAGCTGATAGTGCCCAACTGGCTATGGCTTGGAAGGTTCCGCGCTTAGAGCCTGGCAAGCTCGATGATCCTGAGCCTTATGCATTAGAGCTTTTGACTGGTGTGCTTGATGGTTACGATAATGCCCGTCTTAATAGAACGCTAGTGAAGCAAGAAAAAGTAGTCAATGATGTTGGTGTTGGATACGACATGATGTCTCGCGGACCAGAATTATTTTTGATTAGTGTTTCTATGGCAAAGGGTAAGACTGTTGCTCAAGCCCAAGCAAGCATTCGTAAGGCTTTAGATGATTTAAAGCAAAAAGGAATTTTAGAGTCAGAGTTAAAGCGCATTCAGGTGCGCATACTTTCCGATCAGATTTATAAGCGCGACAGTATTTTTGGCCAAGCAATGGAAATTGGCACTACCGAGATGGCAGGATTTTCTTGGAAAGATATCGACTACATGATAGAAAAAATGCAAACAATTACGCCTGAACAAGTTCAAGCGGTTGCTAAGAAATATTTAGTAGATGAGGGCTTGACGATTGCTGTGCTTGATCCTCAGAGTCGTAAATCTGAAGTAAGCAAGGAGGGTAAATAATGAATGCTCTCAGAAATAGTGTTTTGGTTTGCTTGATTACTTTTGGCTACTTTTCTACTGCGCATGCTATTTTGCCAATCGATAAATTGGATAGCTTTAAGGGCGCCCAAGGATATTTAGTTCAAACTAAAGCGCTCCCTATGGTCGATATTGAAGTCAGTATTGATGCTGGAGATCGTTACGACCCCATTGGTAAGAGCGGTTTAGCTGATATGACGGCAGGCCTTATGAATTATGGGGTGAGGGGCGAGCAAGGCATGCTGAGCGAAGCTCAAATTGCAGATGAGATTGCAGACCTGGGTGCCAATATCAGCTTATCAGTTAGTGACGAACGTACCATTTTGCGCATACGTAGCTTAAGCAGAAAAGATTTGCGAGATCGGGCAGTGAAATTAGCGGCAGCAATGTTAAGTTCGCCTACTTATGAAGTAAAAATTCTGGAGCGCGAAAAGCAAAGGACGATTACCAGTTTGCTTGAAGCACAAACTAAGCC
>CAIVXR010000252.1 GCA_903909925.1 uncultured beta proteobacterium
AAGAGATTAGAAACAACGCCTACCGCTTACCTACCGAAGAAGAGTTGCAAGAGGTTATTGCTCATGACCAGCATCAGCATGGCAAAGGTAAATAAAGAAATGTAAGAGAAGAAGCGGTTATAACCCTCCTCACCCGCCATATAGCCAATGGTGTAGATGTGAACCATCAAAGATACAAATGTCACGACACACATCATGGTGGCAGTTAATGGATCGATTAAGAAACCAATGTCGAGGTTGAGCTCACCCAATTGCATCCAGTGATAAACGGTGCCATTGAAGTAAAAACCATCCATGACCTGAGCTAGTACAAAGCATGACAGGACAAAGGCAATCATCACGCCCAAGATGGTGACAAACTGACAGGCTCCGTGACCAATGCGCTCACCGCCCAATTTAGTACCGAAGAAGCCAGCAATGGCAGAACCAATCAGTGGTGCCAAAGGCACAGCGCAAAGAACGGGAAGGGTTAGGGTAAATTGCATGACTAGCCTTTTAGGTGGTCAAGGTCTTCAGCATTGATCGTATCTACCTTACGGAAGAGTGCAACCAAAATTGCTAAACCAATCGCTGCTTCAGCAGCGGCCACGGTCAGAATGAAAAATACGAATACTTGACCTGCCATATCACCCAAGTAATGGGAGAAGGCAACAAAGTTTAAATTGACTGAGAGCAGCATGAGTTCGATCGCCATCAATAGAACAATCACGTTCTTGCGATTGAGGAAAATACCAATCACGCTCGTCGCAAACAAAATTGCGCTCAGTACAAGGTAGTGCGCCAGGGTTACAGTCATTTCTTTTCTCCCCGAGCGTCTTGCTTAGCAGCCATATCCGTATCCATTTTGACAATACGCATACGGTCTGCAGCTCTAACATTGATTTGCTCAGCTACGTTTTGTGCTTTTGCATCCTTGCGGTTACGCAAGGTCAAGGCAACGGCAGCAATGATGGCAACCAACAGAATGACACCGGCAACCTCAAAGGCGTAGACATAATCAACGAAGATCAGCATACCCAGAGCCTTGGTATTGCTCATGGTGGATTCTTCCAGCATGGGCTGCACGGGTGAACTAGTACCAATAAAGCTACGAATCAAGACAATCGATAGCTCGAGCACAATCACCGCACCCATTAAGAATGCGACTGGCAAATACTTCTTAAAGTCACGACGTAAGTGCTCCAGATCCAGATCGAGCATCATCACCACGAATAGGAACAGCACCATCACCGCGCCTACATAAACCAAGATCAAAGCCAAACTGAGAAACTCCGCTTTGAGCAACATCCACAAGCCTGAAGCGCAGAAGAAAGCCAGCACCAGAAATAAGGCAGCGTGAACTGGGTTACGCGCAGTAATCACACGCAAAGCAGAAATAACCAATAAGCCTGCAAAGGCGTAGAAGAAAACCGAGAAGATTGTGGAGGTATCGAATGTCATGGGGCTATGGCTCGATTCGATTAACGGTAAGGTGCATCAGCTGCACGGTTAACTGCAATATCTTTTTCATACTTATCGCCGACTGCCAGCAGCATCTCTTTCGTAAAATAGAGGTCGCCCCGCTTATCACCAAAATATTCAAAAATATTGGTCTCAACAATCGCATCGACTGGACAAGCTTCTTCGCAAAAGCCACAGAAGATACATTTAGTAAGGTCAATGTCATAGCGACTGGTACGACGTGTGCCGTCGTCGCGCTCTGCGGTTTCAATCGTAATGGCGTAGGCAGGACAAACCGCCTCACACAATTTACAACCAATACAACGCTCTTCCCCGTTCTCATAACGACGCAGAGCATGTAAGCCGCGGAAGCGTGGAGACTGAGGTGTTTTCTCTTCTGGATACTGAATCGTAATCTTGGGCTTAAAGAGATAGCGACCGGTAATCGACATACCAGTCAAAATGTCTTTGAGCATCAAGCTATTGAGAAATTGGTTGATTTTCTTAATCATCGTCTTTACCTATTTCCAAATATTCCAAGGCGATACCACCCAGGCACCAACAACCATGACCCAAAATACGGAGATGGGGATAAAAATCTTCCAACCCAAACGCATGATCTGGTCATAGCGATAGCGAGGCAAAGTAGCCCGCAACCAAATCACACAAGACAAGAGGAAGAAGGTCTTAGCAAATAACCAGAAGAAGCCAGGAATATCACGCAAGATTGGTAAATCCACAATCGGCAACCAGCCACCCAAGAACCTCGTAGATGCTAAGGCATCGATCAAAATCAAATTGGCGTATTCAGCCAAGAAGAACATCGCAAAAGCCATGCCCGAGCACT
>CAIVXR010000253.1 GCA_903909925.1 uncultured beta proteobacterium
AAATCAAGATATCGTTTTAGATGCCATGTGGAATATCAATGGTGAGCCGATTGATGTCGCCCCAGGTTCTGGCCACTTCGTATGGATCAAGTTGCCATTGCGCAGTAAACACGCATTTATAGCGCGCTATACCCAAGAGCCAGCGCCTGCAGAAACTATATCTGCGTGCTCTAGTGGTGAGTCTTGCTGTAACGCTTAAATAATGACTACATCTACTGGCTCAGAAAGCCATTCACAAGGAATTAAGAAAAAAGTAGAGGATGAGGCTAAAAAAGCCTTCGCGCTGACTGTTTATTTTGGTAGCTGGTTCTGCGCTCTTGCATTTTTAGGAGCTACCACTTTACAGAACCACCCTCTTTCCTTATCCATCTTTGGAATTGCCATCATTAAGGCAGGCTTGTGCGCAAAATTTATGTTGATAGCTCAAGCTATTTTCCCAATTAGAGTAAGCAAAACCCATGGAATTATTAAATCACTCTTTCTTGAATCACTCCTGTACATCCTAGTGGTTTTAGGTCTGAACTATGTTGAAGCTGGTATTGAAGGTCTCATTCATGGCAAGAACTTCTTAGATTCCATGTCTAGTTTTGGTGAAAAAAATCCTCTGCATGTTTTAGCAATGTCCCTCGTCTACTGGCTAATCGTCTGGCCCTATTTAGTCTTAGTGGGTATGAAATTAGCCTTAGGTACAAATGCAACCCTAGCGATTTTGTTTGGTAGAAAAAATTCTTCTGGCCAATAGACTTATGAAGTCGTTTGAGGTATTTCATTTAGCCTCATTCTGTAAACAACTAGCTGGGGCTTTTGCTCTTAGCATCCTGTCTAACAGTATTCATGCTCAAGAAATTGAAGCTCGCGCCTATTCCAATGCACCTATTGGTATTAATTTTTTGACTGGTGGCATTGCACAAGCTAAAAGCGGTTCATACACAATCACTACTGAAGCCATGAGCTTGACTCATATTGTGGATGTTGCAGGTCAATCTGGAAGAGTGTCTTTAGTGCTTCCTTATGCGCAATTGTCTGGAACTGGCACTGCAAATGGCCAAGTAATCAATGCATCTGCTGAAGGTCTCTCAGATCCCATGATTAAGGCTTCTGTGAATTTGTATGGTGCGCCCGCTCTTTCCGCAAGTGAATTCAAAAATTACCAACAAGATCTCATCATTGGCGCAAGCTTGGCAGCAACTATTCCCTGGGGAAAGTACAACAGCGATCAAATGGTGAATGTTGGTGGAAATCGCACAGTCATTCAACCTGGTGTTGGAGCTTCAAAAGCAGTTGGTCCATGGCGTTTGGAATTGGCTGGCATGGCATCAATCTACACCAGTAATGCTAACTACCTAGGAAATAACACTCTCTCCCAAAATCCAGTGTATTCAACCGAAACCCACGTAATCTATTACTTCCCAAACACGGCTTGGATATCGGCTGATGCCACCTACTTCTTTGGCGGACAAACCTATGTCAACGGTTCGGCCATCAATGGTTCACAAGAAAACTGGCGTTTTGGCAGCACGCTCTCCTATCCTGTGGATAAGCATAATGCCATCCGCCTGACAGGCAGCACTGGCGTCTATTCCCGCACTAATACGAGCTACGATATGCTGGGGATTTCTTGGCAATATCGGTGGGGCGCAGGCTTATAGACGGTTTAGCCCTTGCATAGCTACAATAAACCACCTAATAGCATTTATAAAATCATTCATCACCGAGATAAATATATGAGCACCAAGCCAAAAGATCCTAAGGCAGCGCCTGAGACTGGTTTACGTAAAGGCTTAACCAGTTATGGCGATAAAGGCTTTTCATTATTTCTACGCAAGGCATTTATTAAAGGTGCGGGCTATACCAATAGCGCACTTGATCGCCCTGTTATCGGAATTATTAATACTGGAAGTGCTTATAACCCGTGTCATGGAAATATGCCGCAGCTGATTGAAGCAGTCAAACGCGGCGTCATGTTAGCTGGTGGATTACCGATGGAGTTTCCAACGATTTCTATCCACGAAAGTTTTTCTTCGCCAACGAGTATGTATTTGCGTAATCTGATGTCGATGGATACCGAAGAAATGATCCGTGCTCAACCGATGGATGCCGTAGTCATGATTGGTGGTTGCGATAAAACAGTTCCCGCGCAAATGATGGGAGCTGCTTCTGCTGGTTTACCAGCCATACAACTGATTACCGGATCAATGCTTACTGGCTCACATCGTAGCGAGCGGGTTGGTGCCTGCACAGACTGTCGTCGTTACTGGGGCAAATTCCGCGCGGGTGAGATCGATGAGGTCGAAAAAGACGAGGTTAATGACCAGTTAGTTGCAAGCGTAGGAACCTGTTCTGTGATGGGCACCGCCAGCACGATGGCATGCGTCTCTGAAGCCCTTGGCATGACAGTTCCGGGTGGCGCTACCCCGCCAGCAGTAACTGCAGATCGTATTCGGGTTGCAGAAGAAACTGGTACTTGTGCAGTAAAAATGGCTAAAGATGGTTTAACCATTGACAAGATTCTGACTGCAGATGCATTTGAAAATGCCATTCGTGTATTGCTAGCAATAGGTGGCTCTACCAATGCCATTGTGCACTTAACTGCAATTGCTGGCCGCATGGGTCTTGAAATTGATCTGGGTGCCTTAGATAAAATGGGTAATGAAACGCCGGTACTCGTTGACCTAAAACCCTCTGGCGATCATTACATGGAAAATTTCCATGATGCTGGTGGTATGGCAACGCTATTGCGTGCGCTAAAGCCACAGTTAAAACTCGATGCGATGACAGTTACTGGCAGGACGCTCGGAGAAGAAATCGATGCTGCGCCACCGAGCTTTAAACAAGATGTGGTTCGTCCGTTTGATAAGCCTATTTATCCTCGTGGCAGTATTGCTGTCCTGCATGGCAATCTTGCTCCTGGTGGGGCAATCATTAAGCAATCAGCTGCTAATGAGAAGCTGATGGAGCATGAAGGTCGTGCCGTAGTATTTGAAAATGCGGCAGATCTAGCTAATCGCATTGATAGCCCTGATTTAGATGTCACGGCTGATGATATTTTGGTGCTCAAGAATATTGGCCCTAAAGGCGCGCCTGGCATGCCAGAGGCAGGCTACATTCCTATTCCAATGAAATTAGCTCGTGCTGGCGTCAAAGATATTGTGCGCATCTCAGATGGGCGCATGAGTGGCACTGCATTTGGCACGATCGTACTGCACGTTACCCCTGAATCCGCCATCGGCGGTCCTTTGGCCCATGTACACAATGGTGATCGCATTCGCCTCAGTGTCCAGAATCGTGAAATTAGCTTATTAATTTCTGATGAAGAGTTGGCCAAGCGTGCTAAAGAAAATCCAATCACTTCTCCTACTGCAGAGCGTGGCTACAAGAAACTCTTTTTAGATACGGTGACGCAGGCTGATAAAGGTGTTGACTTTGACTTCTTAAGAGCAGCTAAGATGGTTGGTAAAACTCCGCGCAAGTAAAATTCTAGTTGCGGGGTTTGCTTTCTGATAAGTTTCTGAGCTCACGGCGCAAAATCTTGCCGACATTGGATTTTGGGAGCTCGTTAATAAAGACAACTTTCCGGGGCCGTTTATAACTGGTCATATGATCTTTGCAGTACTGCAAGATATCAGCCTCGCTTAAGTGATGGTTATCTCTTACTACGTAAGCCTTCACGATCTCCCCTAGCTTGCGATGTGGCACCCCAATCACCGCGCACTCTCTAATGCCGTCCATTTGAGCTAAGTGATCTTCGACGTCATTTGGAAATACTTTGAATCCTGCCACTACGATCATGTCTTTCTTACGATCAACGATTTCTACATAGCCTTCGTCACTAATAAAGCCAATATCTCCCGATTTAAAGAAACCATCAGGCGTCATGCAGTGACTTGTTTCTTCTGGCTTGTTCCAATAGCCTGCCATCACCTGCGGTCCCGCAATACAGATTTCTCCTGGGGTGCCGTGCGGCAACTCAACGCCATCA
This sequence comes from uncultured beta proteobacterium, assembly GCA_903909925.1. Taxonomy (GTDB): domain Bacteria; phylum Pseudomonadota; class Gammaproteobacteria; order Burkholderiales; family Burkholderiaceae; genus Polynucleobacter. Next base: position 3,980 of record CAIVXR010000253.1, read on the forward strand.
TCATCCAGAATAACAACATTGGTGCTTGGAATTGGCATACCAATATGCCCTGTGAAATGCTTCTCTAGTGGTGTATTTACACAAACTACTGGGGATGTCTCTGATAAACCATAGCCCTGTGCAATAGGAACACCCATCAGGGCTTGCCAATGATCAGCAGTCTTCTTGTGTACTGCCATACCGCCACCAATGGTGACCAATAGATTGGGTAGCTTCACCTTTTTAAACTCTGGCCGATGAATCAGCGCATGAAAGAGTGTATTTACCCCCGGGAATATATTGATGTTGGGATGTTTGGTGAGCATTTTGATAAAACCAGTGATGTCGCGTGGATTAGGCACTAAAACCAATAGGCTGCCTTTAGCAATGCCAAGCAGAGCACAGGCTGTCAAAGCGAAAATATGGGTCATCGGTAATGCGCACAGAAATACCAATTGCTGCTCTAACTTATGTTTAAGGCCTGGATTTAACCAGCTCTCTATCTGCATGACATTCGAGAGAATATTGCGGTGAAGTAATACGGCCCCTTTAGAGGTTCCGGTAGTGCCGCCGGTATATTGCAAGAAAGCAATGTCATCTAAACCAATTTTTGGCCTCTCAAAATGATGTTGAGCGCCTTTCTGAAGCGCATCTTTAAAGGCGATGTGCTCAAACTGCCAAGCTGGCACTAGCTTTTTAATATTTCTGGCTACCCAATTGATTAAATGTCCTTTGAGGCCCATTAATTCACCTGGGCTACTCACAATGACTTGGCGAATCCCTTTTTTGGAGCCCACCTCTTGAAAGGTGTGAGCAAAGTTTTCCATTACGACTAATACTGCTGCTCCACTGTCGTTTAATTGGGCCTCAAGCTCTCGTGCTGTATATAGCGGATTGATATTGACCACCACATAACCAGCCCTGAGGGTGCCAATCATTGCCACAACATACTCAATCACATTGGGGTACATCAACGCAATTCGTGCACTCTTTTCTAAGTTAAGAGTCTGAAGATAGGAAGCAAAGTCTTTAGAAAGTCTATCAAGGTCTTTGTATGAGAAAAATTTTCCCATCGCCTCAATAGCTTTACGCTTACCAAAGCGCTCAAAGCACTCATCCAAAAATTGGGTCAAAGAGGAGTGACTAAGCGGACCAATTTCATGGGGTACGCCTTCGGGGTAGTTTTTTAACCAAGGTTTAGAGCTGTCTGAACTCATGTCTCTATTTAACTTAGAAGTTGCTTTAATTGCGTAATAAATAAATCTTGTCCGTGATTGACTTTTTGCTGCCACTCATTAGCAGAGCTCT
>CAIVXR010000254.1 GCA_903909925.1 uncultured beta proteobacterium
CCGCGCAGATCTGAAGCTATAACTGTGAAGCTTTGTGCCAATTTAGGAGCAACAATTTCCCAAATGGCTTTGGTTTGTGGAAAACCATGAAGCAACAGGATTGGGGGGCCATTGCCGCCAACTTGGCAGGCAATTTCTATTGGGCCATCATCAGATGAAACGGTAATCCTTTTTTGATCAAAGCTAGGAAATACTACAGACATGCGATATCCAATTAATTATCAGCAACAGCTTGAATCTCGGCTACAGTTAAATAGCCCTTTTTAGAAGAATCAATATAGTCAAAATGGCTGTAGATACGGGGCATACAACCATTGGCCTCAGCTTTAGTAAGCTTGCCATCGTGATTGGTATCGCACTTTGCAAAGCGTTCAGCAATTTCACGATTCTTAGAAGCATTATCGGCATTAGCGCTCATTGGGAGCGCTAATAGAGAGTACGCTCCCAGCAAGCAGATCTTTTTAAGCGGTAGTTGCATATGATTTGCTTATTTGCCGGTTGGGCTTGGGTTTGCAGAAGTTTCCAGCGCTACTTTAACCACTGTTTTAGCCATAGCAATAAATGAATCTACTGAACCGCCAGAAGTTCTAAACGATTCGCCTTGAACAGTGACTAAGCCCTCGCCTAATAATTTATTGGATTGGCTATCAGTAATTTTGCTCTCTACTAACAGCGCTGGTGTTTTAGAGTTCACACCGCCAGCATATGCAGCAGCATTCATAGCAAGACCAATTGGTGTGAAATTCCATGGCTGCAAGCTATCGGCAGAACTTTCAGCGCCAGTAATGCCAACAGAAACACGAGCAACTCCAGAGCCTGGTTTATTGACAATCTTAATGGTACCTCGTGCATTTACTGCCTCAACCATTGAGGCTTGTAATGCTGCCTTTGCTTTAGCAATAGATTCAGGGCTCACATCTTTGGTAGCACTCTGATTTAAATAGATTGGATCTAAAATAACTGCGGTGTAATCACTAGGATTAACGCCAGAGATTCTGTATCTCCAAATACGAGCATCGGGATTACTGCTAGTTACTGGAACTAGGATTGAATAATCTGGCAAGTAGCCAGATCTGGGCATCGCTTCAGTAGCAAGTTTAGGAGCATTACTACATGCTACTAGCAAAACAAGCGTTGAGACTGATGCAGCCAAAAGATGGAGTTTCTTCATTGACGTTCCTAAATAAGTACTACCCAAACTAGTTAGAGGTTTATAGCGCTGAGGGCATCATAACCAACAATTGTTAATCTAGGGGTGGGCAAGGCAGCATGCCGCCCGTCTTTTTGTGAATTGTAGGCTTGCAGTCGGCTTGGACTGGTGAAGCTTGAGCTGTAGGGGTAGATTGGGTTGGCGGCAATGGTGCAGCTTGTGAGACTGCTGCAGCACTTGGGGTTGTAGGAGCGGAAGTTGCCAGCTTAGCTTGCCTTGGGGCCTCAAGTCCTGCTGCAACATAGAAGGATTTGTCTGTTCCAGGGCATGGCATCAATGCCCCTGTTTTAGGGTTGTAGACATCTTTACATTGTGGGTTAGCCTCAAGCCGGGCCTCTAGCTTTGAAATAGTGCACGCAGATAAGGCAGCTAGTGATAAAGCTAAAACAACTGCGATTTGGATTGATTTGTACATTGGATCATTATGGCATCTACCCTCATCCAGAATAGACTTATGAATAGGATAGAACACTAATTGCCCCAATCTAGTGCTCAGTCTCAAAAGCCATTGGACCAAAAGACAATATGGATAAGGCTACTGCTGTGACTAATCATTTTTATAGTTAAAGGCCAAGAATACGGACTTAAGCTAGTGTACGCAGTTGCAGCAAAAAGTTAACTCTAGTTGACCCTATTTCTCTGGCTTAAAGTTACTGTCCAAGAACTCTTGTACCCCGGTAAACATCAACATACGATTCTTTTCCATAATGATGGTGTGAGTGCCTTCGCTGATCTGCAACATAATTTTGTATGGCGCATTTTCTAGTTTGGTGAAGTACTCATAGAGCATGTAACTGGGCAAATCTGCATCCCACTCTGCATGTACTAGCATTACTGGTACGCGAATATTTTTAGGTTCGTATACGGGAATTCCGGCTGTCCAAAACTCACGTGCGTCTTGAACAGTGCCATTAGGTGCACGGAGCTTTTTAGGCGTTTGGGTTCTTCCCCATGGGTCCGTATCAAAAGTAGCTTCTGACCATTTCTCAAACCAACCCTGAGGAATAAGGGTCGCTTTTGCACTTTCAGGAACGCCCGTCAGCCAGCGATTTTTAGCATCAGCAATTGAAGCAACCCGATATGCGCCTAATGGACCGCCTTTATCTGTTAAAGGTGCGCCACCTTGACGCAGCCATTGTGGTGCATAGAG
>CAIVXR010000255.1 GCA_903909925.1 uncultured beta proteobacterium
ACAAACTCATGCCAGTTCACGCCACCACCCACTGCAATCAAAGTCGCAATTTGATCAGAAGAAACAATCTCCTGACCAGTGATATTCATGAGTAAGGTGGCGCCAGGCAGTACCTTGGGCAAAATTACATTACTACCACCGCCTAGCACTCGCCATGGCAGATTCTTTGATGTAATTTCATTCATAACTGCCGGGATTTGCTCTGGGGCGGTAATGTCGTAAGCAACATCGGCTACAGCATCTAGGCCAAAGGTATTGCGGCTCTTTAAGCCCAAGTTGGGCGTCGATTTTGCTGGTCCAGGCGCATTGGGGGTGGAGTTCATGCCACAATCTTATTCGAATGTCTGCTAAATCCGCAGATAATTGCCAGAAAACTAATGAGATCAATGATCAAAATCGAGAAGGAGTAAGAAATGCCCTCATTTGACGTAGTTTGTGAACCGGATATGGTGGAGCTCAAAAATGCCATTGAGCAGTCCAATAAAGAAATCAGTAACCGTTTTGACTTTAAAGGCTCTGATAGCCGTGTAGAGCAAAAAGATGAAACGCTGATTTTGTATGGCGACGACGACTTTAAATTAGGTCAAGTACGTGATGTGCTCTTTGGCAAGATGGCCAAGCGTAATGTAGACGTGCGTTACCTCAAAGATGATAAAAAAGAGACGATCGGTAGTGATAAGCGCAAGCAGACGATGAAGATTCAAAAGGGTATTACTCAAGAGCTTGCCAAAAAAGTGGTGCGCATTATCAAAGACAGCAAGATCAAAGTGCAAGCCAGTATTCAGGGTGATGCAGTGCGCGTGACCGGTGGTAAGCGTGATGATCTACAAGCAACTATGGCCTTACTTAAAAAAGAAGTGACTGAAGCGCCACTGGGCTTTAATAATTTTCGTGACTAAGAAAAGACTTTGGGCGCAATGAAAACACTTAAACCCATTCCTATATTTCAATCAGAGCTTAATGAGAGAAGGTTTTGGGAAATCTATGATGCCTCTGACTATTTTGATTTAAATAAAGTATTTAGGGCAGCATTACCAAATCTAAGACCCAATACTGCGACTATTAAGTCTCAAGATGGTGTAATTGGAAAATTCACATAGATCTTGATTTGTTTAATTAAGGGCGTAAAGGTTGTGTTTGCACCAAAAATAGTATATACTTTATATATATAAATGAGGTGCAATGATGAGAGCTTCAAACGAAAATCTGTTGGTCAAATTCCGCTCTAAAGACACCCAATTTGGCGTGACTCGAACAACGGTTAAAGCAATTGCTAAAGAACTCGATGTAAATGAAACACAGGTTATCCATATGGCCTTGTCAAAATTTGCTACTGATGTTTTACCGTCTTATGCTCCTGATGATGGTCCGCTGACAGCAAAACAAGTTTTGGCCTTACGGAAGGATATAGCCAAGCGCTTACCAAAAGGTAAACTGCTTGCACGCGACGCATTATTTACATGAGTCAGACTTGGATGCTGCCCGCACCTGGCGATATCGTTTGGTGCTTGTTTCCAGAAATTCCCAATAGTGAGCCAGGACCCAAACCTAGGCCAGCCATCGTCCTGAGTGTTGAGCGTCGTGAGGATGGTAATCAGGTCAGCGTGGTATACGGTACATCCCAGAATCTGACCAGACTAAAAGTTGGCGAGGTGGCAATAACTAAAACCAAGAATCCAGCCGCTTATGCGCTCGCTGGATTAGCTTACGATACAAAGTTTGATTTCAAGGTGATTGTGGATCTGCCGTGGTCTGAGCGCTACTTCAAAGTGCCCGCCAGAAGCATGCATGGCAATACACCCAAGCTAGGCACTTTGCATGCAACCATCCTTCGCGCTGTTGAGGCGGCTTATCGTGCAGCATTAAGCCGATAGACTGACAAAGATGGATGCTCTGGAGATATCCAAATAAACAATAATTTACGGATATCCATTAAATCTAAAGTTTTATGACAAAGAAGGTACTCTCAATCTCTGTGATAAGCCAAGAAGCCATTGAGCGCTTTTGCGATGCTTGCTGGTTGGAAGATGGCCTAGCGCAAAACAGTCTGGCCGCATACCGAAGAGACTTATTGCTACTAGCCCAGTGGCTCTACAAAAATAATCAATCTGATTTATATGCCGTTACTGAAAAAGATCTCACAGCCTATATTGCCCATCACCGTGCTGATAAGGCCACTACTGCTAATCGCCGCTTAACTGTCTTTAAACGTTTTTATCGTCATGCCTTGCGCATCAATTTGGTGAAGAATGATCCCTGTATTGGTCTGCGGGCTGCTAAACAAGCATTGCGCTTTCCGAAAACCTTAAGTGAAGATCAAGTGACTGCATTACTCAATGCACCTGATATCGAAACTCCTCTGGGCTTGCGTGATCGTACGATGTTAGAACTCATGTATGCCAGTGGGCTGCGCGTTTCAGAAATCGTCTCTCTCAAGACAGTTGCACTGGGATTAAATGAGGGC
>CAIVXR010000256.1 GCA_903909925.1 uncultured beta proteobacterium
CGGCATACTTTTATCCTCAGTCAAGCAAAGGATCGAAACGTAAAGATGAGAACAATCTGGTTGAGACTTTCAAGGCAGATGGATATCAGGTGGCACTCACTAAACAAGAACTGATTGCTGCCTCAGAAAACAAAAATACCAAGAAGTTGTTTGGCGTGTTTCATCCAGATAATATGGACGGATCGCTTGATCGATTCTACTTGAAAAAGAATACTGTTCCACAATATCCAAACCAGCCTGATTTAACAGAGATGACGCAGTCAGCGATTGATGTTCTATCTAGAAATCCGAATGGCTTCTTCTTAATGGTTGAGGCCGCTTTGATTGATAAATTCAATCACCCACTAGATTGGGAAAGGGCAGCCTTTGATACGATTATGCTCAGTAATGCAGTGCAGGTTGCCAAAGACTTTGCAAAGACCCATCCTGACACACTCATCATTGTTACGCCTGACCATACCCATAGCGGCTCTATTAGCGGAGTAGTCAATGATGACAAGACTGGACCATTGCGCGAAAAGGTTGGCACCTATGCTGATGCGGGCTATCCAAACTATCCTAAGGCAGATGTGCAGGGCTATCCTAATCAGATTGACGTGACTAAGCGCCTAGCATTTTTCTACGGCAATTATCCAGATCATTATGAGACCTTACACCCTAAGCTTGATGGTACCTTTGTGCCTGCAGTCAAAGGTGAGGGCGGTAAATACATTGCTAACCCCAAATATATCCAGCTACAAGAGGATGCTATTCATGTCGGTGGTAATTTGCCGGCCCATCAGGAGTCTGGCGTTCATACTGCGGACGATGCTGTTCTGAATGCAATCGGCCCCGGATCTGAGAAGTTCAAGGGTTTTATGGACAATACTGAAGTCTTTAAAGTGATGGTTCAAACCCTGGGGCTTGGTTCTAAATAATTTGCGCCATATTGCTGTCTGACATATTCCTGAAATATTCTCAGTTCAATATGCGACTGTGAATCTTTCTCCAGAAAAACTGCGATCTACCATCACTTGCCCACATTGTCAGGCTGTGGAGGCGCTTGAGATCCCAAGAGGGACCTCGCAGCACTTATACCGCTGCCGTGCTTGCAGTTATATCTTGAAACCTAAATCAGGTGATTGCTGTATTTTTTGCAGCTTTGGTGACCTCGATTGTTCGAGCGCAGAACAAAATCTCGCCTCATAGCCTTTTCCCGTTAGACTATCTTGTAATTTCATGAATGTGTCATGGTTTTTTCATAAAATAGACATAATTGATTGGCGCAGATACTTTAGGGACAATTTTGGAAATTCATTCTGACGACTCCGTATCCTCCTCGGACGACCTAGTCGCAGCGATAGATTTAGGCTCCAATAGTTTTCGTATGTTGGTTGCCCAAGCTATTAATACCTCGTCTGGAACTCAACTTCGCCCTATCGATACACTCCGTGATTCGGTGCGCTTAGCCGCTGGCCTAACGGAAAATAAACTTTTAGGTAATGATGCGTATCAACGCGGTTTGGCAACGATAAGACGCTTTGGAGAACGTATTCGGGGATTTGACCCCGCTAAAGTACGCGCTGTTGCTACTAATACCTTACGGGTTGCTAAAAATGCCCGCCAATTTATAGATGATGCTCAGCATGCACTGGGGTTTCCGATCGAGGTGATTGCTGGCGTTGAAGAAGCTCGCTTAATCTATATTGGCGCCGCTCATGAAGTTCAGGCTGTTCAAGGTAATCGATTGGTAGTGGATATTGGCGGTGGCTCTACTGAATTTATTATTGGTAAGGGTTATGAACCTAAGTTAATGGAAAGTCTTTATATCGGCTGTGTTTCACATAGTATCCGTTTTTTCCCCAAGGGCAACATTGATGCTCACGCATTCAAAGAGGCTGAACTAGCTGCCAGACGGGAGATCCAAGTCATTTCAGGGGCCTATCTTAAGAGTGGTTGGAATCAGGCTATTGGCTCATCTGGGACAGCTAGAGCGCTTGCTGAGCTTATTTCGGCAAATGACTTTAACGGACATGGCGATGCTTTAACAATGGGTCGCGTCAATGGTGGCAGCGGTTTAATTACCCGTGATGGCTTACGCGCGATGAAAAAATATCTATTGACGTATGAGCATATTAGTCAGGTTGAATTATTAGGCTTAAAAGACGATAGAAGAGCAGTTTGGCCAGGAGGCTTAGCCATCATGTTGGCAGTCTTTGATGAGCTTGGCATTGAAGAAATGGAAGTCACTGAC
>CAIVXR010000257.1 GCA_903909925.1 uncultured beta proteobacterium
CTCTATGAGTATTTTGCTGAGCCTTTTCTTAAAACTATCCGCCTTTTCGCTCGTTGCTTTTGGTGGTGTCAATGCACTATTACCCGTCTTATTTAATTTAGCTGTTCATCAAGAGCGCTGGATTGATGTCCAGACATTTTCTGACTACTTTGCAATAGCCCAGGCTGCACCAGGGCCCAATTTCATGACGGTCACTCTCATCGGCTGGCATGTTTATGGAGTTCTTGGAGCGCTGCTAGCTACCTTGGCAATAGCCTGGCCATCATCCATCATGATTTACTTCTTAGAGCGCTTCATGATGAGAATGAAGAACCCATTAACTAAAAAAACGATTCAATATTCTGCTGCGGCTCTTGCGATTGGCTTGGTCCTCGCTTCTGCATGGGAAATTGCTTTGCAAATCAATCAGAGTCGGGCAGCCTACTTATTGACAATCGGAACAATCGCCATTACCTTCTTTACACGTTGGCACCCGCTATACCTCATTGCAATTGGTGGGGTACTGGGAGTTTTAGGATTTATTTAAATTGAGATTAAGGTGTAGTTATGAGATTGATTCAAAAAATTTCTATTTGTATATTAAGTCTTGGGAGCATCTTCACCTCAGTTGCTGTTGCACAAAGCAATTACCCTAACAAACCGATTAACTTCATCGTGCCCTATGGTGCCGGCGGAGGTGCCGACTCTCGTAGCCGCCAGATCGCCCAGAAGATGAGCGTGATCCTAAAACAGCCCATCATCGTCGATAACAAACCTGGTGCTGGGGGTAATATCGGTACAGAATTTATTGCTAAGGCTGCGCCGGATGGTTACACCATTGGCATGGGCAACTTTGCGCCGATGGCAGTCAATAAAACCCTCTTTGGTAATTTACGTTATGACCCAGAAACAGACATTACTCCCATCGTATTAATTGAAAAGGGTCCATTGGTTTTAGTAGTCAACCCAAACTCGCCCTATAAAACAGTACAAGATATTGTGGCAGCTGCTAAAGCAAAACCAGGCACACTTACCTTCTCATCCGGCGGAATTGGTGGCAGTCATCAACTCTCTGCCGAACTCTTTGAGCAAAATGCGGGCATCGAGATGATTCATGTGCCTTATAAGAGTGGCTCTGCAGGATTAACTGATTTGATGGCAGGTAATGTCACGATGATGTTTGACCAAATGTACTCAGCTATGCCCAGTATCAAAGCTGAAAAACTTCGCGCAATTGCAATTACCAGCAAAAAGCGCTCGCCTCTTCTGCCCAATATTCCAAGTTTCTCTGAAATTGGCTATCCAAAGGTTGAGGTATTAAATTGGCAGGGTCTGATCGCACCTAAAGGAACACCCAAAGTAATTATTGATCAATTAAATGCTGCGGCGAATGAAGCTTTAAAAGATCCAGTATTACGCGAGCTCATGCTCTCACAGGGAAATGAAATTGGTGGCGGCAGTCCAGCAGAGTTTGCGGCGCTGATAAAATCAGAATCTACAAAGTGGAGCGCTGTTGTTAAAACAGCCAATATCAAGCCAGAGTAAATGGCTTGATATTTACTTCAAGGCTTGATAAGTGAGAATGCCTAAGAAGGTGAGAGTTAGCGAGCCAATCAAGTGAAGTAAGGCCGTGC
>CAIVXR010000258.1 GCA_903909925.1 uncultured beta proteobacterium
TATCAGTGAAATTTTCAACGGGTAACTCTAATTTGAGATTTTCTAATCCAGCAGATTTGAGTTCTGTTCGGATGGCATCAAAGTATTGATGCGCCAGCACAGAGCGGCGGGCTTGATATGCGGGTAGCTGTTTGAGTTGCTGTAGACCAATTACCGCATTGACATCTGTCAGGTTATCTTTACCACCCAGTACATCTACATCCATTCCATCCATGCCCTGGCGAGTTAAGCCCTGCAGACGGAACTTTTCAGCAAGCTTTGCTTCGGCATCGGTATTGAAAACCAAACACCCACCTTCTACAGTAGTGAGATTTTTATTGGCCTGGAAGCTAAAGCTCACTAGATCACCAAAGCTACCAATCTTTTTACCCTGCCACGCAGAGCCAAAAGCTTGCGCGGCGTCTTCAATCACGCGCAGATTATATTTCTTAGCTAGTGAGTAGAGTTGGTCCATATCCACTGGTAAACCGGCAAGATAGACGGGCATGATTGCTCGTGTTTTTGGTGTTATTACTGCTGCAACTTGATTGAGATCGATATTGCGCGTCAGAGGATCAACATCAACAAAAACAGGTTTAGCGCCAACACTTAAAATAACATTTGAAGTGGCAACCCAAGAAATAGGGGTAGTAACGACTTCATCACCAGCGCCAATGCCGGCAACTTGTAATGCAATCTTCATCGTTGCTGTGCCGTTGGCAAAACAACGTACAGGGCGGCCGCCGAAATAAGTACTTAAGGCCGCTTCAAATTCTGCCAACTTAGGCCCCGAGGTCACCCAACCAGAGCGCAATACCTGCGCAACAGCATCAATCGTTTCTTGATTAAAGCTGGGGCGTGTAAAAGGGATGAATGCAGGGTTGTTTGACATGGTGTCTTATATTACTTTACTGCTTCGCATTCGCATCTGGGTGCTTCACAATGACTCGGCGGGAATCACGATCTACCTCTTGCATTGGTAGGTTTATCTCTTGTAGCGCTACATACTGTTCTGGAACCATTAAGGCATAGGCAGTCGGATCTTCTTTCCAGCGGGTAATGAATGCTTCTAAGGTGGGCATCCAAAGCTCAGGCTCTTGATTGACGCCAAACTCTAGCTCGTCCGGGGATTCAACCATGATCATGGTTTTGCCAAGATAAAACGGCACGGTGTGATCTAAGAGGCGGACAGAATAGAAATTGACCTTTTCTGGAATAGACGCTTTTACTCGGTTCACAAGGTCAATGCCAGAGACTGCGCGACCTAAGGTTTCATGACCGGTACCCGCAATGATGGCGCAGAGAAAAAATCCACAAGCAAAACTCACAATGCTTTGAACCCCATTGCGTTTACTTTGCCATGCTGCAAATGTACTGAAGGTAATCAGTGCAACTAAAGCAGTAATTACCCAATAGGTATATTGAGCGTAAGCTTCGATCTCATCGGGCCTTGCTTGCTTGCTAATATCTGATAGGAAGAAAAATCCAATGCATCCCAAAATTGCAAATCCGATAGTTTGTAATTTCCAGGGGAGCTCCATAGAGTTGGTGTGGGCCAATAGTTGATCTAGACGATTGCCAATTAATAATGCGAGTGCTGGAAAAATTGGGATGATGTAGCCAGGCAACTTGGAGTGTGAAACGCTAAAGAAAGTAAAAATCACCACAAACCAACAAACCAATAACCAGCTGCTAGAGAACTCACGTCGACGTTCGCTCCATGCTTGCACAATCGAGCCAGGGATTTGTAAAACCCAAGGCAATAAACCCATGATGAGTAGTGGCACGAAGTAGTAGATCGGGCCTGTTCTGCTGTGAGCATCTTGTGTGAAGCGTTGCAGATGCTCGTGAATAAAGAAGAATTCTAGAAATTCAGGGTTACGCTGTGCAACCAAGATAAACCAGGGCGTAGTAATTGCCAAGAATAAAATCGTACCGATGAACAAGCGCAAGCGCGTCCAGATTTTCCAATCCCAAGTGCTTAGGGAATAAGCGAGTAAGACCATCACTGGAATCGCAGCGCCAATCACTCCTTTGGAAAGTGTTGCAAGTGCCATGAAGATCCAGCACAGCCACATCCAGTTACGACGAGTACTGTTGTTCTGAGATGTTTGTGCAAGCAAGACACTGCAAAGAGCCGCAACTAAAAATGCTGATAGGCCCATATCCAAAGAATTGAAATGGCCACTAATGACCCACATCGGACTAGATGCTAGCACGACTGCGGCCAACCATCCTGCTCTAGCGCTAAATATACGTGCTCCAGTAAACCCAACAAACAGAATAGTCAGGAAGCCCGTGAGTGCAGTCCACAGACGCGCTTGCCAATCACCAATGCCAAATATTTGAAATGTTGCTGCGGTTGCCCATGCTTGTAGTGGCGGTTTCTCAAAATACTTGTAGCCGTTGTAACGCGGTGTAACCCAATCGCCAGTGACTAACATCTCCCTAGCAATTTCTGCGTAACGGCCCTCATCTGAGGGAATGAGATGACGGTAGTTCAGCGTACCAAACCACAGCAAGCCATAAATGATGAGCAACAATAAAATTTTGCCGGGGTGCAGTGCAGATGATTGCCGAATTTGTCCAAATTGCATTAGTTCGGCTCCACGATTAAGGCTAGTAGCACTTGACGTCCTTCACCCACCAAAATATTGTAGGTACGGCAGGCCGCTTGAGAATCCATGATTTCAAAGCCAATTTTGGCCAAAATGAGCGATTTGAGGAGTTCGGGTTTCGGAAAGCGCTGCCGACTGCCAGTCCCAATCAGAATGAGCTCAGGCTTGAGATCAACCATTTGGGCAAAATCAGACTCCTTTAGACCATCGAATGACGCTACTGGCCACTCGGAGATTGCCCCATCAGAGCTCAATAAGACTGCATGGGCATATGGGGTCTGGTTGATCTCGACATAGCCATCCCCATAGCCGGTGATCGTATTGGCTCCAGAATGGGGGTCAGATTGAAGCTTCAAGTGGACTCTCTGTCATAATTATGTGGATTATAGCTAGCTGTTTTTTCCAAGATTTCAAGAACTTACCCTTTAATTTATTGTGAAACCCATCCTCAAGTCCTTAAAACTCAATGATGTCTGCTACGACATACGCGGGCCCGTGCTCGAGCTCGCTCAGCGTATGGAGGAAGAGGGCCACAAAATCATCAAATTAAACATCGGAAACGTAGGGGTTTTCGGTTTTGATCCACCTGAAGAAATTCAGTTGGACATGATTCGCAATTTAAGTAATGCCTCAGCTTATTCAGATTCCAAAGGTATCTTTGCTGCTCGCAAAGCCATCATGCAGTATTGCCAAGAAAAAGGCATTCAAGGTGTGACATTAGACGATGTTTATACCGGTAACGGCGTTTCTGAACTCATCGTACTTTCAATGAATGCATTGCTTAATGATGGCGATGAAGTATTGGTGCCCGCACCTGACTATCCACTTTGGACTGCTGCTGTGAGTTTGTCTAGCGGCACACCAGTCCATTATCTTTGTGATGAATCTAAAGATTGGGCACCAGACTTAAATGATCTGCGTAAAAAAATTACGCCTCGTACTAAAGCGATTGTAGTGATTAATCCAAACAATCCAACAGGTGCAATTTATTCCAAAGAAGTATTGCTCGAGATGACTAAAATCGCGCGTGAGCACGGTTTGATTCTGTTTGCTGATGAGATCTACGACAAGATGTTGTATGACGCAGAGAAACATATCTCCCTGGCATCTTTATCTACGGACGTGGTGACAATCACTTTTAATGGCCTCTCCAAGAATTACCGCTCATGCGGCTACCGTGCTGGCTGGATGGTAGTTTCAGGGGATAAAGAGATGGTGCGTGATTACATTGAAGGCTTAAATATGCTTTCTTCAATGCGCTTATGTGCAAACGTACCCGGACAGTACGCCATTCAAACTGCGCTTGGCGGCTATCAAAGTATCAATGACTTGGTAGCTGAGGGCGGTCGTCTAGCAAGGCAACGCGATCTTGCTTGGAAATTGATTACAGCTATTCCAGGTGTGACTTGTGTCAAACCTAAATCTGCTTTGTATCTATTTCCAAAGCTAGATCCTGATATGTATCCCATTAAGGATGATCAACAGTTTGTTGCTGAATTCTTAAAAGAAGAAAAAGTACTACTCGTACAAGGCTCTGGTTTTAACTGGGGTAAGCCTGATCACTTTCGTGTAGTGTTCTTACCTCACGAAGATGTTCTCAAAGAGGCTATTGGGCGTCTTGCGCGTTTCCTGGAGCGTTACCGTAATAAACATAGCCGTAAGGCTTCTGCAGCGAAGGCATCATGAAGCCGATTCAAGTAGGTCTCTTAGGCATTGGCACTGTTGGCGGCGGTGTATTTACCGTGCTTGAGCGCAACCAAGATGAAATCACTCGTCGTGCTGGTCGCGGCATTCGGATTAATACTGTTGCCGATCTCAATGTAGAGCGTGCCAAAGAGATTGTTAAAGATCGTGCGCAAATCGTGAATGATGCTCGTGCAGTGATCAATAATCCTGAGATCGACATCGTTGTTGAGCTGATTGGCGGCTATGGCATTGCTAAAGATTTGGTTTTGGAGGCAATTGCTGCTGGCAAGCATGTGGTTACGGCTAATAAAGCCTTGATCGCCGTCCATGGTAACGAGATTTTTAAAGCAGCTCACGCTAAAGGTGTGATGGTGGCATTTGAAGCCGCGGTTGCTGGCGGTATCCCCATTATTAAAGCGTTGCGTGAAGGCTTAACTGCTAATCGTATTGAATGGATCGCCGGCATCATCAACGGCACAACCAATTTCATTTTGTCGGAGATGCGTGATAAAGGTTTGGACTTTGACACTGTTCTCAAAGAAGCGCAACGTTTAGGTTACGCTGAAGCAGATCCTACATTTGATATTGAGGGTGTTGATGCTGCCCATAAAGCAACTATCATGAGCGCGATAGCCTTTGGTATTCCAATGCAGTTTGACAAAGCTTATGTAGAAGGCATTACTAAATTAGCCGCAATCGATATTCGTTATGCGGAGCAATTAGGTTATCGCATTAAGTTATTGGGGATTGCGAAGAAGACGCCAACCGGTGTTGAGTTGCGTGTACACCCAACTTTAATCCCAACCAAGCGTTTGATTGCTAACGTCGAAGGCGCGATGAATGCTGTGCAAGTATTTGGTGATGCAGTAGGCACCACTTTGTATTACGGTAAAGGTGCTGGCTCTGAGCCAACCGCATCGGCAGTGATTGCTGATTTGGTAGATATCACACGTCTTTTGAGTGCTGATCCTGAGCATCGCGTTCCATATTTAGCCTTCCAGCCAGATGCAGTGCAAAACACACCAGTCTTACCCATTGGTGAGATCACTACTAGCTACTATTTGCGCATGCGCGTGGCTGACCAAGCTGGCGTACTAGCGGAGATCACCAAGATTTTGGCTTCCCATAGCATCTCTATTGATGCCCTTTTACAAAAAGAGGCTGACGAGGGCGAGAGCCAAACAGATTTAGTGACCTTAACGCACGAGACTAAAGAGAAAAGCATGCTCGCTGCCATCAAAGAGATTCAGAACCTTAAAACAGTTGATGGCGAAGTAGTAAAGATCCGTTTAGAAAATCTGTCTTAAGTAAAGCTGATGCGTTACCAA
>CAIVXR010000259.1 GCA_903909925.1 uncultured beta proteobacterium
CTCTATGACTGGATAGTGAACTCTCTGAAAGAGTTGGGGGTTTTTAAAGATCCCGTTCCCCATCAATATGAATTTGCCCGCCTCAACCTCACCTACACCATCACTAGTAAGCGCAAGTTATTACAACTAGTTGAAGAAAAACATGTGGATGGCTGGGATGATCCGCGTATGCCAACCATTGTGGGCATTCGTCGTCGTGGTTATACACCGGAGAGTATTCGCTTATTCTGCGAGCGGATTGGCGTCTCTAAGGCCGACAGTTGGATTGATATGAGCACTCTTGATCAAGCGCTGCGGGATGATCTAGAAGCAAGAGCACCTCGTGCTACTGCAGTTCTAAAACCACTCAAACTCATCGTTCAGAACTTTGATGCTGCTGCTCAAGAGCCATGCTCAGCCCCGCGTCATCCACAACATCCTGAATGGGGTAATCGTGACTTTCACTTCACACGTGAAATGTGGATTGAAGCGGATGACTTCATGAAAGAACCTATCAAAGGTTTCTTTAGACTGTTCCCACCAATGGGTGATCAACCCGGCAACCGAGTTCGCCTTCGCCATGGCTTTGTGGTTGAATGTACTGGGTTTGAGACTGATGCCGCCGGCAATGTCATTGCGGTAAATGCAAATTACTTCCCTGATAGTAAAAGTGGCACCTCTGGCTCAAATAACTATAAGGTGAAGGGCAACATTCACTGGATTAGCACTGCCGAGGCAATTTCTAGTGAAGTCCGCTTATACGACCATCTCTTTAGCGACCCACATCCTGATAGCGGTGATAAAAATTTCTTAGACGCGATTAATCCTAACTCCAAGCAAACTATTACCGCCTATCTTGAGCCTTGCATGAAAGAAGTTAAACCGGGTGAGCGTTTTCAATTTGAACGCCATGGATACTTTGTTGCTGATGAGTCTGATTCCAAACCTGGCAAGCTAGTATTTAATCGTACCGTTGGTCTTAAGGATTCTTGGAAATAGTATTTAGGAAATGCGTCACACTTGGATAACGTAGTGGCGTTTTGAGTTCATGCAAGCGATTATTGGTGACTCTCCTTGACTCGCGCATAAACGACCATAGCATTGGATTAACAATTTTTTGCAATTGTTCTGCACTCATTCTGGGTGGTCGGTTTAGATCAAAAGCATCAGCTACCTCATCAAAGTAATCACCCATTTTGGTTTCACCACCATCGCATGCATTAATCACTCTCTGTGGCTTACCGTGATACACCGCCGCACAAACTAATCTTGCCAAATCATCGCTATGAATATGATTAGAGTACGCATCTTCCTCAGGCCGTAATGCTGGTGTTTGAGACTGCAGACGTTCAAGCGGCAAACGGTCTACTGCATAAATACCAGGTACACGCAAAATAGTTAAAGCCACTCCATGAGCAGGCGCCCATAAACGTAAGGCTAACTCGGCGTCAACCCTTCTGTAAGCTCGCTCACTTTGAGGGCTCACTGGGGTACTCTCACTCACTTTAGCGCCCTGGTGATCGCCATAAACGCCTGTAGTACTGATATAGATCAGGCGCCTGACGGCTTGAGATCCTTGGGCTAAAATTCGGATTAGGTTGCGGGTTCGGCAATCACGACTTCCCTGATTTTGGGGTGGCGCCAAATGAATGACGGTTTGAGCTAAACCGGATAAGCGCCATAAAGATTCTGGCTGGTCCAGATTACCCAAAATGGGAGTCGCGCCACCCTCCCTCAACTCCTGAAAGCGACTTTGTGAAGTGGTTAAAGCAAAAACTCGATGACTACGGGAAAGCTGCTTTGCTACCCGCAGACCAATGTCACCGCAGCCAATAATCAGGATTGAAGGTTTACCAAAAGATTGCATAAGTAACATCGTAACGATTTATTGAAAGGAATGAGAGTGTCTTATCAGGTCACGCTCAAAACGAGCGGTAAACAATTTACTGTTACCCAGGATGAAACCCTCCTGGAAGCCGCTCTACGTCAAGGTATTAATTTACCTTATGGCTGTAAAAATGGGGCCTGCGGATCCTGCAAAGGGAAAGTACTAGAAGGTCAGGTCAGCCATGGTCAGCACAGCGAGAGTGCCTTAAGTAAGACTGAAGAAACTACTGGCAGTACCCTATTTTGCTGCGCCCATCCCCAGTCTGATCTGTTGATTGAGGCACGTGAGGTTCAGGGTGCTGGCGATATTGCCATTCGAAAAGTTCCTTGCCGTGTCAATGTCATCGAAAGACCAAGTGGCGATGTCGCAATTTTGAAGCTGCAATTACCTGCTGCAGAACGCTTTCAATTTCTGGCGGGTCAGTATGTAGAGTTTCTCCTTAAGGACGGTCAGCGCCGCGCTTACTCGATTGCTAATGCTCCAGACCAAGAGGGTCCGCTCGAGCTGCATATTCGGCATTTACCCGGCGGCCTCTTTACTGATTTTGTCTTTGGAGCGGTAACCCCAGCCCTAAAGGAAAAAGATATTTTGCGCTTTGAAGGTCCTTTAGGAAGCTTCTTCCTCAGAGAAGATTCCAAAAAGCCCATCATCTTTGTAGCGGCAGGCACTGGCTTTGCTCCGATCAAATCCATCATCGAACAAATGCAGGCCAAAAAGATTCAGCGGCCAATGGAGCTTTATTGGGGTGGACGTCGCCCCAGCGATCTGTATCTAGATGATTTATGTAAAACCTGGCAAAAAGATATTCCCAACTTCAAATACACACCAGTTATCTCGGATGCCTTAGCCCAGGATGCTTGGGCCGGCCGCACTGGTTTTGTCCACCAAGCTGTTATGGCAGACCACCCTAATATGAAGGATCTCCAGGTCTATGCCTGTGGCGCACCAGTAATGGTCAACGCTGCACGAAATGACTTTTCATCTCAATGTCATCTACCTGAGGAAGAATTCTTTGCCGACTCTTTTACTAGCGCTGCAGATTTAGCAATCAACTAAACTCTTATAAAGTTAGATAATAGAAACTTCATTAGCCTCAATTAACCAAACAGAGTATGAATAAGCCAGTTCAAGCGATCGACACTAATTCAGTGATGTTCATCACCAAACGCCCAGAAGTGATTATGGTCGAAGGTAAAGGCTCGTGGATAACAGATAACAATGGCAAGCGTTATTTAGATTTCTTGCAAGGTTGGGCTGTCAATTGCCTGGGGCATAGCAATCCTGGAATGATTGCAGCACTGAACACCCAAGCAAAAAAATTAATTAATCCAAGTCCTGCTTTTTATAACGAGCCCATGATTGGCTTGTCTAATTTACTCACAGCGAATAGTTGTTTTGATAAAGTCTTTTTTGCTAATAGCGGTGCAGAAGCAAATGAAGGTGCTATTAAACTCGCTCGCAAATGGGGGCAGCTAAATAAGAATGGTGCATTTGAGATCATTACTTTTGATCACAGCTTTCATGGCCGCACATTAGCGACAATGAGTGCCTCCGGAAAACCTGGCTGGGATACGATGTTTGCGCCGCAAGTTGCTGGCTTTCCAAAAGCAGATTTAAATGATTTAGATTCCGTTAAAAAACTCGTGACCGATAAAACGGTTGCCGTGATGGTTGAGCCTGTTCAGGGCGAAGGTGGCGTAATCCCCACTACTCAAGAATTTATGCGTGAATTGCGTAAGTTCACCAAGGAAAATAATATTCTCTTAATCGCAGATGAGGTGCAAGCTGGCTGTGGCCGCACTGGCACCCTCTTTGCCTATGAGCACTATGGTATTGAGCCAGACATCATGACCTTAGGCAAAGGAATTGGTGGTGGCGTCCCACTAGCAGCTCTCATGGCAACGAATGCAGTAGCTTGCTTTGTGCCAGGCGATCAAGGTGGCACGTATAACGGCAACGCACTCATGACGGCTGTAGGTATTAGTGTGATTGAGCAGTTATTAGCACCAGGATTTTTGGCCAGCGTCAAAGCTAAAGGGCAATTACTTCAATCGGAACTACTCAAGTTATCCGCAGAATTTAATCTTGAAGGTGAGCGTGGTGAAGGCTTGTTGCGCGCACTCATGCTGGGCAAGGATACTGGTGGAAAACTCGTTGAACTCGCTCGCGAGCGGAATCCTGAGGGCTTATTAATTAATTCACCAAGGCCAAACTTATTGCGTTTTATGCCAGCTCTCAATGTGAGTGACGATGAGATTCGTCAGATGGCTAATATGCTGCGTGAGCTACTAAAACAAACTGTTTAGGGCTGTGAGTTTTTAAACGTTCACCTATTCGCCTAAATAGGCTGTTCTTACTCGAGAGTCCTCTAGCAATTCTGTGCCTGAGCCACTCAAAGTAATTAATCCACTTTCCATCACATAAGCACGATTTGCCATCTGTAAGGCTAAACGTGCGTTTTGCTCCACCAAGAGAATAGTCATGCCATTGGCTGAAAGATTGCGGATGACGTCAAAAATAGTTTCTACCATGATGGGAGATAAACCCATCGAGGGTTCATCCAGTAACAATAGCTGGGGTTCAGCCATCATCGCCCTACCCATGGCCACCATTTGCTGTTCACCGCCCGACAGGGTTCCTGCCAGCTGCGATAAGCGCTCCTTCAGTCTTGGAAAGTACGAGTAAATCTCCTCTAGCTTTTGCTGAACAGCCTTGGCATCTTTTTTCAGAAATGCCCCCATCTGAAGATTTTCCAGAATAGTCATGCGCTTAAACACGCCACGACCCTCAGGAACCATGCCCAAGCCAAGTTGAACTAAATCATAGGCTGGCAATTTCTCAGTAGGATGGTTCAAGAACTGAATCTCGCCTGCTGATGGGGTCAATACACCAGCAATGGCTTTCAAACTTGAACTCTTACCTGCACCATTGGCGCCAATTAAAGCTACCAACTCACCTTGACCAACCTCTAAATCAATTCCTTTGACGGCATTGATACCCCCATAAGAAACTTTGAGATTTTTTACACTCAGCAAGGCACTCATTACGCTGCCCCCTGGCCGAGATAGGCCTTAATCACTTCTGGATGCTCGCGAACGTCTGCAGGCTTACCCGAGGCAATCACTTTTCCATAATCAAGCACTGTAAGGCTGTCACAAATACCCATAACCAAACTCACATCATGTTCGATCAGCAAAATCGTTTTGCCATCCGCCCGAATACGCAGTAATAACTCACGCAATTCCAGTTTTTCAGTTGCGTTCATGCCGGCTGCAGGCTCATCTAAAGCCAGCAACTTAGGCTCAGTAGCCAAGGCTCGTGCGATCTCTAGGCGACGCTGATGACCATAAGATAAATTACGAGCCTCCATATCGGCGTATTCACTTAAACCAACATAAGCTAGTAGTTGAAGTGATTTATCTCGAATCGATCGCTCCTCACGCCGAGTAGATGGAAAGCGAAAGATTGCTCCCATGACTCCCACCTTCGATCGACAATGGCATCCAACCATTACATTGTCTAGAACAGACATTTCTCCAAATAAGCGAATATTTTGAAAAGTTCTGGCTAATCCAGATTGAGTTACTTCGGAGACTGACTCAGGAAAGTAGGACTTTCCGTCAAATAGAAATATCCCAGAGTCGGCTGGATATAAACCCGTAATGACATTAAAAAAGGTAGTCTTACCTGCGCCATTGGGCCCTATTAAACCGACAATTGAGCCATGCGGAACTTTTAAACCTACTGAATCGAGCGCATGGACGCCGCCAAAGCGTTTAGAAACATCAGTAACATCTAAAAGTAAGCGCTCCATCATGAATTTTTCCGGCTCTTTTGCCAGATACCGCCTGGGCGATACAGCATGATTAAGATCAGGGCTAAGCCGTAAATCAGTTGGCGAATGATTTCAACATCAATAATCACGTGACCAAACAGGGCTTGCTGCAATGGTTGTGCAACACCACGTAATACCTCTGGAAAGATGGCAAGTAGAACGGCGCCCAGAATGACACCAGGGATATGCCCAATGCCACCTAGCACCACCATGGCTAGGACAACAATCGACTCCCACAAGGTAAATGATTCAGGAGAAACAAATCCCTGAAAAGCGGAAAATAAAACTCCAGCGACACCGGCAAAAGATGCGCCGATAGCAAAGGCTAGCAGCTTCATATTACGAGTATTGATACCCATTGCCTTTGCAGCTATCTCATCCTCACGAATTGCTACCCATGCACGACCGATTCGTGAGTCCTGTAAGTGCAAACAGATGATTGCTACTGATACTACTAAGAGTAAAAATAAATAGAAGACGAGATATAAACCAGGAATTTGGATAAATCCCAAATCTAAAGACTTTGTAAATGAAATTCCAAAGATCTGAATTGGATCAATTGCATTGATTCCTTTGGGGCCATTAGTCAGATTGAATGGGCGATCTAGATTATTCATAAAAATACGAATAATTTCTCCAAAACCTAAAGTCACAATCGCTAGGTAATCTCCTCGCAACTGTAGAGTTGGAAAACCTAAAATGATTCCGAACAGAGCGGCCAGGCCGATGGAGAATACTGCAACTATCCAAGGAGAAAAATGCATCCCCTCCGGAAAGGCTGCCGCAATAGTCTCAAAGTGCTGTGGTAAGTGTGGGGATGCTAATAGTGCGAAGCTATAAGCACCAAGCGCATAAAAAGCGATATATCCCAAGTCCAGCAGACCAGCAAAGCCCACGACGACATTCAGACCCAGGGCAAGAACGATGTAAAGCAAAGCAAAGTCGAGTACTCGCACCCAGTAATTGCCGCCACTAGCGCCAACCACCCAAGGCAAAATCATTAAAGCAATGATGCCGATCCATAAATAAGCGGACCTGGGAAGTCGTTTAAATAGCGCCTCCTTAAGCACGATCCGAAACCCTTTCACCCAAGAGTCCCGTTGGACGTAAGACTAAGACCAAGATCAACACCAAGAAAGCAAAGATATCTTGATAGTTTGAGCCAAAGATGCCACCTGTTAAATCGCCAATATAGCCAGCACCTAAAGATTCAATTAATCCCAAAAGAAGGCCGCCTAACATCGCCCCTTTTAAATTTCCAATGCCGCCCAAAACAGCCGCAGTAAAAGCTTTTAGGCCGGGAATAAATCCCATATAAAAATGCACGTTACCGTAGTTGCTAGCAATCATGATCCCAGCCAGAGCCGCTAATGCTCCGCCCAACATAAAGGTAGTTGAAATAACCCGATTGGGATTGACGCCCATGAGTGCAGCAATTTGAGTATTCTCGGCAGTAGCTCGCATTGCTCTGCCGAGCTTGGTTTTTTCAACCAAGAATAGCAATCCACACATCACTGCTAACGCGACCACGATGATGACAATTTCTTTACCAGTAATCGTGGCACCACTGCCCCATAAATCAATCGGAATTGAAGGCAACAATTGTGGATAGGTCATCGGATTACGTGACCAAATCATCATCGCAATCGTTTGAAGCAAGATAGACATGCCGATTGCAGAGATCAAGGGAGCTAAACGCGGCGCATTGCGCAAAGGACGATACGCAATCCGCTCAATCCAGTAACTTAAGCCAGCGCAAACGGCCATCGTGATCGGTAACACAATTAAGAGGGTTAGCCATCCCGGAAGATCACTAGTGAAGCCCAAGATTAATCGCAATAACGAAAGCGATACCATGGCGCCAATCATGAGCACTTCACCGTGAGCAAAATTGATAATGCCCAACACACCGTACACCATGGTGTAACCCAAAGCAATCAAGGCATAGATACTACCCAGTACTAAGCCATTGATAATTTGCTGAAGGAGGATATCCATTAAGTCACTGTCTGTGTTTGCGAGGCGTAAAAAAAGAGTGCCGCAGAAGCGGCACTCTTTTATCAACAATCCTTACATCTTAATAACATCTAAAACTGTTTTCTTCTTATCTTTAAAGTCATATAAGGTAATGACACCCTCTTTCATATCGCCTTTATTGTCAAAGGCGATATTACCAACCAAGCCATTCATCTTAGTGTCTGGCATGGCTGCGAGAATCTTTGCTGGATCAGCAGAGTTTGCACGCTTCATTGAATCCACGAGGACATAAACCGCATCATAGGTAAATGGGGCATAGATCTGTACGTCCGCATTGAAGCGCTCTTTATAACGTTTCTGGAAATCAGCTCCTTGTGCCATTTTGGACAGAGCCATACCAGCCTCTGAGCAAGTCACATTGACCACAGCCTCACCAGCTAACTCTGCAAGCTTCTCGGTACACATACCATCACCACCAACCACTTTAGCTTTGATGCCAAGCTCTGCAGCTTGCTTGGTTAATGGACCACCAGTGGCATCCATACCGCCATACATAATTACATCAGGTTTCTTAGCTTTTACTTTAGTCAAAATGGCTTTGAAGTCTGTCGCTTTGTTATTGCTTGCTTCGCGAGCAACTACTTTCACGCCAGCAGCTTTAATCGTTTTTTCAAACTCATCTGCCAAGCCTTTGCCATACTGAGTAGAGTCATCGATGATGGCAACAGTTTTGGCTTTTAAGGTATTCACAACATAATTAGCCAATGCTGGGCCTTGTTGTGCATCAGTGGCAACTAAACGATAGGTAGTTTTAAAGCCCTGATTTGTAAAGTCAGGATTGGTCGCAGAGGGAGAGACCTGTGTAATCCCAGCATCACTATAGATTTTGGAGGCTGGAAT
This sequence comes from uncultured beta proteobacterium, assembly GCA_903909925.1. Lineage (GTDB taxonomy): Bacteria > Pseudomonadota > Gammaproteobacteria > Burkholderiales > Burkholderiaceae > Polynucleobacter. Next base: position 8,580 of record CAIVXR010000259.1, read on the forward strand.
ACTAGTTCCAGAATTCAGGTGGCCAACTACACCAACAACCTTAGCATCTACCAATTTCTGCGCTACTTGGGTGGCAGTCTTAGGATCTTCAGCATCATCCTCAGGCACTAAAGTTAATACAACTTTTTTACCATCAATTGTTAAGCCACTTTTATTGATCTCTTCAATTGCTAGGCGCGCACCATTTTCATTATCTTTACCTAAGTGTGCAATTGGGCCAGTCAAAGGAGCGACGTGCCCGATCTTCACTTCCACTCCATCAGCTGGAGTAGCAGCAGTCTTATCGCCGCCCTTGCCGCAGCCAAACAAAACTAAGGTAGCAACCGCTGCAATAGCACTTTTCATAAACATCGCTTTTGACACTTTTACATTAATCATCTACAGCTCCTCTGATATGAATACTTCAGCCAACTAAATTTTTCGGTAGTGAGAATGTCACATCTTCCACTACGCCATCCAATGCACGAACTTGGCGTGGTCCAAATTCTAGAATGCGGGCCACGATCGATTGAGCCAAACTCTCCGGTGCGGATGCACCCGCAGTTAAGCCAATGCGCTTTTTACCTACAAACCATTCTGGCTTCAGCTGTTCAGGGGCATCCACCATGTAAGAGGGGACACCCAATTTTTCAGATAATTCACGCAAGCGATTCGAGTTCGAGCTCGCCGCACTTCCCACCACAATGACCACCTCGACTTGAGGTGCCATAAATTTCACCGCATCTTGGCGATTCTGAGTGGCATAACAAATATCTTGCTTGCGTGGCTGAACAATACTGGGGAATTTTTTAGTGAGGGCTTCAACAATTTCTTTGGTCTCATCGATCGATAAAGTTGTTTGCGTTACAAAAGCAATTTTTTCATCGTTTGCGAAAGATAATTTATCGATATCGGCAACTTTTTCAATTAAGAAAAGTCCTCCATCTACTTGCCCCATAGTTCCCTCAACCTCGGGGTGTCCGGCATGACCAATCATCAAAATAGTAAAGCCCTCTTTGGACATCTTGACTACTTCGAGATGTACTTTAGTCACCAATGGGCAAGTAGCGTCATAAACCTGCAGGCCGCGCGCTTGAGCATCTTTACGCACTTCTTGAGATACACCATGAGCACTAAAGACAACGATTCCACCTTTAGGAACCTCTTGCAAGTCTTCTACAAATACTGCGCCCTTTTCGCGCAATTCATTCACAACATAAGCATTGTGAACAATCTCATGGCGCACATAAATCGGCGCCCCAAAACGTGTCAGAGCTTCATTCACGATATTGATAGCACGGTCTACTCCCGCACAAAAACCGCGGGGCTGTGCCATCAAAATTTCAGGGTTATCTGGATTACTCATCTGTTAAAGAATAGCAACAATTTCTGCTTCGAAAGTAATAGGTCTCCCAGCCAAAGGATGATTGAAGTCAAACCATGCCCCCTTTTCATCAATCGACTGCAAAACGCCTGCATATTGAGCGCCGCCTGGTGCATTAAATTCAATCACATCGCCCGGGTTAAATTCTACGTCCTCCGCGCGACCCTCTTTCAAAGCCTTCAAAGAAACCCATTGAACCAAATCTTCTTTGCGCTCGCCAAAACTTTCTTCGGGTGGCAATAAGGCACTTTTTTTCTCACCCAACCCAAGTCCAATTAATACTTTTTCAAAGCAAGGAGCAAATTGTCCAGAACCCATCAGAACCGTCGCAGGTCGATCAACAAAAGTATTGATGTAATCCTCCCCATTGGGCAAAGTGAGCCGGTAATTGAGTGTCAGGTAGGAGTTAGGCAAAACAGTAAGCAGAGTCATAAGGTAATTGTATCTAGGCCTGCGCCGGCTGTGCACTCTCCGATTACTGACTGGCCCAAAAATGAACAGCCCCGTGAGAAGCTTCGGATTTTTGGTGCTGCCGCACTTTCAGATGCGGAGCTTCTAGCCATCTTTTTACGGGTTGGCGTCAAAGGTAAAAGTGCAGTGGCCCTAGCCCAAGATCTTCTGCATCATTTTGGCAGCCTGCCCCGCCTCCTGGGATGCAGTCGCAAAGAGCTCACCCAGATTCATGGAATGGGGCTATCCAAATGGTCTCAAATCCAAGCTGCATACGAGCTAGTGAAACGCAGTCTTGAGGAAGGACTGGCCCAAGACTCTATCTTTTCCTCGCCAAGCCATGTCAGAGAGTTTCTGCAGGCCAAAATTGGCCGTCTGCCACATGAGGTATTCCTATGCCTCTATCTCGATTCCAGACTACATCTCATTGAGTGCCAGGAGCTATTTAGAGGGTCTATTACCCATACAGCCGTCTACCCTCGAGAAATTCTGAAGGAGGCTCTCTCCAGAAATGCCAGCGCCCTGATCGTGGCGCACAACCACCCTAGCGGTAACCCTTTACCAAGCAATTCAGATCAAGAACTAACAAGGACCTTGCAAAGTGCGCTGCAATTAGTGGATATCGCCCTTTTAGATCACTGTATTGTTAGCGGCAGTGGTTTCTTCTCTTTTTCGGACTCTGGCCTTATGAATATTGCTAATTAATGATAGTGAATACTAACTTATTCTGAATTTTTCAGCTTTTCTACCCATTTTTCTGTCTTGGGCATGATGCCAAAGCCATTTAGGACTAGCCCAAAATAGGCTGAGACTGATACAATCTTCTTTTTTCGCAATTAATGGAGTTATGTCATGGCAAAAGTTTGCCAAGTCACTGGGAAGAAGCCGATGGTTGGCAACAATGTATCCCATGC
>CAIVXR010000260.1 GCA_903909925.1 uncultured beta proteobacterium
CTACTACCAGAATATCGGCATCTTTCGTGTGGTGAGCTAGGTCACGGGTCTTGCTATTACAAATCGTGACGGTTGCACCAGCCTGTAATAGGAGCATAGCCCTCGGTTTGCCCACAATATTAGAAGCACCAACAATCACAGCACGGGCCCCCCGAATCGGGTAATCAATGCTCTCCAAGAGTTTCATGCAGCCATAAGGAGTACAGGGTTTGAATTCTGGTTGGCCAACCATCAAGGCGCCAGCATTGGCTACGTGGAAACCATCGACATCTTTTTGTGGAGCAATGGCTTCAAGTACACGCTCAGCAGCGATATGTTCTGGCAATGGTAATTGCACCAAAATGCCGTGAATGGATGGGTCTGCATTGAGGGTTGCAATGCGAGCAAGTAATTCTTCTTCACCCAGCTCAACAGAATAGCGCTCCAATACCGAATGAAAGCCAACATCTTCGCAGGCTTTGACTTTATTACGGACATAAACTTGACTGGCAGGATTTTCACCCACCACGATGACTGCTAAGCCAGGGCGTACGCCCTTGGCTGTAACAATGGCGCCGCGTGCTGCAATTTCAGTACGAATTTTTTTAGAGAGCGCGTTACCGTCTAGTAATTGGGCGGGCATTGCAAGTGTATGAATGAGATTAACTACGAATTAGTTGGGCTGAGGGTCGGATAAAGCTAGGCGGAGTAGGTCTGCTACCGTATTGACATTGAGCTTTTCCATAATATTGGCGCGGTGGGCTTCAACAGTCTTAATGGATATACCGAGGTCATCGGCAATTTGCTTATTCAAACGACCAGCAACAATACGCTCCAAGACTTGACGCTCTCGACCAGTGAGCTTGCTTAGCAAACTCTGAGTCACTTTGCGTTGACTCGCTTGCGAGTACTCAACTCTAGCTTTAGCAAACATACGATCAACTAAACCACAGAGATCGTTTTCTTTAAATGGTTTCTCAATAAAATCAACAGCACCGCGTTTCATGGTGGAGACTGCCATCGAGACGTCACCGTGACCAGTAATGAAGGCAACTGGCATCGGAAAGTGTTCACTGATTAAGCGCTCTTGAAGTTCAAGGCCAGACATTCCAGGCATACGAACATCTAGGATCGCGCAAGAGATAGTTGACTTATCAGTGCTTTGCAAAGACTGCAAGAAACGCTCAGCGCTGGCATGACAGCGAACCACATAACCGTTGCTTTCTAAAAGCCAAGTGAGCGAATCACGCACAGCTTCATCATCATCAACGATATAAACGACTTCGGCTTGGTTTGGTTTGGCAACAGCTATGTTCATATTGGGTCTCACAAGGTAAAGCTAAAAATAGGATATCTATCCATTTTCCACCGAATCGGGAGATTCAAGCGGTAGGAGTATTGTAAAGGTGCAGCCAGTTAGCTTGGTGCGTTCAGAATCCATCACATTAGATGCCCAAAGTCGCCCATGATGGGATTCGATAATAGAGCGGCAAATATTGAGCCCCATGCCCATCCCATCAGCCTTAGTGCTAAAAAATGGCTCAAACATGCGCTCTACGACGGATTCAGCGACCCCACCCCCAGAATCAGTGACCCGAATACGCATCATGGCCGGAAAGGTGCTGGTATCTAAATCAGCGCTAATGTTGACCGGTGGGGCTGACCAGCGGGAGGAAAGGGGGTAGGCCTCGCGCACGCTATCGAGGGCATTTTTTAAGAGGTTTACCAGAACTTGCAAGATGAGGACAGGATCTACATTGATCTCAGGCAAATTATCGGCAAGGCTAGAGGTAATGCTTAAGCGATGGCGGTGCGCTTCAATTTCTACCAGTCCAACTGCATCATTAATGATTTCTTCCAGCGATGAAGAATGGCGTTTAGGTTCACTGCGCTTTACAAAGCCTCTGATTCGCCGAATGATAGTGCCTGCACGATGCGCTTGCGCAGATGCTTTTTCTAGCGCAGGCAAAATATCTTTGCTAACAATTGGATCAAGAGTGCCTTCTAAACGTTTAGCAACACCCATGCAGTAGTTAGAGATTGCAGATAAAGGCTGGTTTAACTCATGCGCAAGAGAGGAGGCCATCTCACCCATAGTTGTCAGACGGCTCGTAAATTGCATTCGGTCTTCTTGTTGACGTGCTAAATCCTCAGCTGCCTTACGAATTGAAGTATCAGTAGCAATCAAGAGTTGGGCTAAACGACCATCTACCCAAGGAATAAAGCGGCGACGTACTTCGAACCACTTATTACTGCCATCATCCAATTGAACCTCTTCTGACTCAGATTCTTGATATAAGAATGAGGTTGGAATACCTGGGGGAGAATCTTGTAAATCTTCTGCAACATCATGCAGGGTTTCAAGGTTGTTGTCATTGCCTGCCAATTTGAAATGACCTTTAGAGTCATCACCAAAATTCTCTCGATAAAAGCGATTAGCAAATAAGAGTTTGTCATTCTCAAGATCTACAACTGATACTGCCGCATCGAGTCCTTCAAGCACAGTAACGAAGCGTTCTTGAGATGCGCTAAGTTCTTCGCGAATCCTGGTTGGTTCAGAGATATCAATTAAAGAGGTAACCCAACCGGTCTGCTTACCTTTTTCATTAATTAGTGGGGCAACAAAAGTACGGGTCAGAATTTGAGAGCCATCGCGCCGCAAAATAGCCCCCTCGATGCCGGTTTTTGCTAGTACCTCAGACTGCAGGGCAAGGTTCATCTTCTCAACCAGCTCATCCCGCCTGGAGTTTGGCCAGAAAGGGAATGGAGGTACCAGGCCAACCAGCTCGTTTGCTGACCAGCCAGTCATTTCACAAAACGCGCGGTTCACATAAGTAATCCGTTTTTCCATGTCATGCGCCCGAATACCAACCGGAGTCGAATTTTCCATGGCATTTCGAAAGGCGGTTTCAGTTCGCAGACTAGCTTCCGCTTCTTGGCGGACTTGCATTTGCTTTAAGACTGACCATAAACTCCAAATGACGAAGACGCACAAGCCAATGACGACTCCAACTAACATGCGGAATGTGAGGTTGGTTGGCGGAGGGTAGCTATCAATTCGTAAAGTTAAGTTTGGACTGAGAACACCAATATCTAAGCTCGTCTGGTTACTAAATGCCCGTTTGGGTATATTTCGATCAGATGAGATAGACAACACTCTTTCGTTGTCAGTGAGAAGGGTAAAGCGGTAATACGCTTTGAGTTCTGCTGGAACAACATCTAAAACACCTTGAGCGGTATAGAGTGCGGCCAAAAATCCAATAATCTCGCCACCAACAATATTTGGAACAACTTGCCAAAAAACCGTTCTTCTCTCTCTTGCTAAAGGTTCATCGCCCGGAAATTTTAAGTTGATAAATTGGCTAAACGATGCTCTGTTTGTACTTCTACTCAGCTCAATTGCATCAACTAGTCCAGCATTGGATGATTGGTCATTTTGTGTTCTGCTAATCCAATCTGTTTTATTATTATTTGGTGGCGCCGTCCAAGGCAGTTGATTCTTTGAATCGATCCAGATGATTTTGACAATCTCATGATTGTTGAGCACCAGGTCAGTGGCTTGCTCGTAAGCAATTTTTCTCAATCTTTCCTGATCTTCGCTAGCTGCTAGCTCACGATTAATACTAACCAGAACGTCCAGATTGTTAGCAAAGCGCAATTGAATGCGCTGCTTGGCTAGGGAGAGCTCTCTGAATAATGCTGATTCCTGCTGATTTTTATCTTGTAATTGCAGGGTGCCCAAAATGACGCCCATGACTGCCGTAAATAGGACAATCGCAATGAAGGGGGTGTATACGAGCCTAAATCCCCGTATTTTGCGGAGCCATTTGAATGGACTGAGGATTAAGCTGACAGAAGCCGAGAATTTCATGAATGAGGCTTATTTTGCCTCATTGGCCTCCCCAAATTCGCTTTTCTTGAACAAATTCAACATCTTATTTGCAGTGCAATAAAATACCACATTATGAGAAATATTATCATTATGTGGAAAATTGCTTGTTTACACCCACATACCTAAATAAAATATCCCCTATAAAGTGAATCACTTATAGCGAAGTAATCATTGGAGACAATTTATGGCTGCAGTTCCGGAGCAGGTATTAGGTAAGCGGAATTCTCAGGATGCAGATCCTGGTGAGACTCAAGAATGGTTACAGGCCCTAGATGGCGTTATCCATAATGAAGGCCCAGAACGCGCTGCCTATTTAATTGATCAGCAAATTTCTCATGCCAGGGTGAATGGTGTTGTGCAGCCATTCCACGCAGAGACTCCCTATATCAATACGATTCCAGTTGAGAACCAAGCACACTTACCAGGCGATCAGAACGTTGAGCATCGCATTCGTTCTTATACGCGTTGGAATGCGATGGCGATGGTTTTACGCGCCAACAAAGACACCAATGTTGGTGGTCATATTTCTTCTTTCCAGTCTGCAGCAACTTTATATGACGTAGGCTTTAATCATTTTTGGCATGCACCATCGCCAGAACATGGCGGCGATCTCATTTTTGTACAAGGCCACTCGGCTCCAGGTGTATATGCCCGAGCCTATATGTTGGGACGCTTATCTGGCGAGCAATTAGATAACTTCCGTCAAGAGGTTGGTGGCAATGGCATCTCGAGCTATCCACATCCGTGGTTAATGCCAGATTTCTGGCAATTCCCAACTGTATCGATGGGCTTAGGTCCGATCATGGCGATTTACCAAGCGCGCTTTATGCGCTATATGCAAGACCGTGGCTTTATTAAGGACGAAGGTCGTAAGGTTTGGGCATTCTTAGGTGATGGCGAAACCGACGAGCCAGAATCTTTAGGCGCCATTGGTATGGCCGGTCGTGAAAAACTCGATAACCTGATTTTTGTAGTGAACTGTAACTTACAACGCCTAGATGGACCAGTGCGCGGTAATGGCAGCATTATTCAAGAACTCGAGGCTGAGTTCCGCGGTGCTGGTTGGAATGTGATTAAAGTCGTATGGGGCGGTCAGTGGGATGCTTTATTTGCCCGTGATAAAAAAGGCATCTTGATGCAGCGCCTTGGCCAAATCGTTGACGGTCAGTATCAAACCATGAAGTCTAAGAACGGTGGCTATGTTCGTGAGACTGTGTTTAATACTCCGGAACTCAAAGCGCTAGTGAGCGACTGGAGTGATGATGAGATTTGGCAGCTCAATCGTGGTGGCCATGATCCTCACAAAGTGTATGCAGCATTTCATGCGGCGGTAAATCACAAGGCTCAACCAACAGTAATTTTGGCCCACACCATTAAAGGTTATGGCATGGGTGGGTCTGGTGAGGCCATGAACATCGCTCACCAAGCTAAAAAGATGAATGACGATGACGTACGTCGTTTCCGGGATCGTTTTGAGATTCCTGTAAAAGACGAGGATCTTGATGACATGCCTTTGGTGAGTTTTGCTGAAGGCAGCCCTGAGCTCGAATATATGAAGGCACGTCGTCAAGAGTTGGGCGGTTATTTGCCGCAGCGTCGTACCAAGGCAGAAAGTCTGCCTGTGCCGGCATTAGATGTATTTGCTCCATTACTTGAAGCAACAGCAGAAGGTCGTGAGATTTCAACAACGATGGCATTTGTGCGCTTGCTCAACACTGTTGTACGTGACAAAGTTTTGGGTAAAAGGGTAGTGCCGATTGTTCCCGATGAATCTCGAACCTTTGGTATGGAAGGCATGTTCCGTCAATTGGGTATTTGGAATCAATTAGGACAGCTCTATACCCCAGAAGACCATGATCAATTGATGTTCTACAAAGAGGACAAGACGGGTCAGATTCTGCAGGAGGGTATTAATGAAGCTGGCGGTATATGCGACTGGATTGCAGCGGCAACCTCTTACTCTACCCATGGTGTGCCGATGTTGCCTTTCTATATCTTCTACTCTATGTTTGGTTTCCAACGAATTGGTGACCTAGCATGGGCAGCAGGTGATATGCGTAGTCGCGGCTTCTTACTCGGCGGCACTGCAGGTAGAACTACTCTAAATGGTGAAGGCCTGCAGCATGAAGATGGCCATAGCCACCTTTGGAGCGGAGCAGTACCAAACTGTATTAGCTACGATCCTACATTCTCATTCGAATTAGCAGTAGTGATTCAAGATGGTATGCGTCGCATGTTAGAAGTTCAGGAAGACGTGTATTACTACATCACTTTGATGAATGAAAACTACGCTCATCCAGCAATGCCAAAGGGCGCTGAAAAAGACATCATCAAGGGCATGTACAAACTGAAGTCAGTTGGTGATGATAAGGCGAAGTTGCGCGTTCAACTGCTTGGCTCGGGAACTATTTTCCGTGAAGTGATTGAAGCAGCAGAGATGCTCCAAAAAGATTGGGGTGTTGCCTCTGATTTGTGGGGTTGCCCAAGCTTTAC
>CAIVXR010000261.1 GCA_903909925.1 uncultured beta proteobacterium
AAGAAGAAATTGATCTTCTACGCGGCATCGCCAAACAGATGCTCCTGAGAAAATAAGCACATCCCGTTAAAATCAAACTATGTTTAGTTCACTATTCGACCAAGTCGACTCCATCATTGCCAGAGACCCGGCCGCTAGAAACCGTCTTGAGGTCATTACTTGCTACCAAGGGTTACATGCGGTTTGGTTGCATCGCATCTCTCATTTTTTATGGAATCTGGGTCTGAAGTGGCTAGCGCGTGTGCTATCGATGTTTGCGCGTTTTTTTACCGGGATTGAAATTCATCCGGGCGCAAAGATTGGTCGTCGAGTATTTTTGGATCACGGGCTTGGCATCGTCATTGGAGAGACAACCGAAATCGGCGATGACTGCACTATCTATCAAGGCGTGACCTTAGGCGGCACTTCGCTCTACAAAGGTGTGAAGCGCCACCCGACTCTTGGTAAAGGCGTGGTAGTGAGTGCAGGAGCAAAGGTGCTCGGTGGCTTTACTGTTGGCGACGGTGCACGCGTCGGATCAAACGCAGTAGTTCTAAAAGAAATTCCCCCAGGGGCTACTGCTGTTGGAATACCTGCACGCGTCTTACACCCCGACTTGCCACAAAGTGCTGATAGCAAAACAAAGGAGTACTTTTCAGCCTATGGCGTCACGCCTAACGTTGATGACCCAGTATCGATGGCACTCAAAGGCTTAATTGATGCAACCATTGAACAAGAAGCCAAAATTGCTGCCCTTGAAAAAGCAATAGCAAAATTGAGTAACTCGCCAACTGATACTGCGGGTACAAGTGACACCAAGCGTGACCTTGATGCCATTAAAGAATGGCTTAAAGAATAACTACAGTAATACGCACCTTTAATGCAATGTGCGGGGGGTGGCGCCGCTTGAACCTAAAGCAGCCCCTGGAAACTCTTCTTCATCGTCATCATCCCCATCATCATTGGGCATTCCAAAAGTAAAACTCTCACCACCTTCTGGATGACGATTTTGAATTTCATCTTCAGTAGCAGCACGAATATCTTCAACTTGCACCCAAAAACGCAATGCCATACCTGCTAAGGGATGATTACCATCTAGCACCACTTGACTGTCTGCAACATCAGTAACTGTGTAAATCAGAGGCTCATCATCCGAATCTGGCTCTTGTACAGAATCCGATTCATCATCAGCATCAGGGATACCCTCAAACTGCATACCCACCTCAAGCGGCTCAGGGAAACGGGTACGCGGCTCAATCTTGAGAAGTTCAGGGTCGTACTCACCAAAGGCTTCGCTGGGCTCAAGCTGAATAGTTGCTTCGTAGCCAATGTCTTGACCGTCCAAAAGGGATTCTATTTTGGGAAAAGTGCCCTCATAGCCACCATGCAGGTATACCATCGGAGAATCTGGCTCTTCAATGACATTATTTTGCGCATCGGTTAACTTATAGCGAAGGGATACGATGGTATTTTTTTCAATCTTCATGCGAAATCTGTTGAACATTCGTTTTTAATGAGTTTTTTATAAGCTTTTACTTTATGACTTCATTTTACTTGAGCAAACCCTACGAACCTCCCCAGGCCCCACAAAATCTGCCCCTGAACAAGCCCTGGGCTTTATTTGGGGGTATTAGCCCCGATAGGTTCATGAAACAGTATTGGCAAAAAAAGCCCTTATTAGTCCGTGGGGCCATTCCTGCATTTAGACTGGCCACGCAAAATGGTGAATGCTTAGATAGTCCAGTTTCAGCAGATACGCTGATCAAGCTAGCTAGCGAAGATGGGGTTGAATCACGCCTGATTAAATCAAATCCCTGGAGCTTTGATGCTGGCCCTTTTTCAAAAAAATCGCTTCTGGAATTAAACAATAAGAATTGGACACTGCTAGTTCAAGGAATGGAATCCCATCACTCTGCTGCTGCAAAAGTCCTTTCTTGGTTTCGATTTATTCCAGATGCCCGCCTGGATGACTTGATGATTAGCATTGCCGGAATTGGTGGGGGCGTTGGAGCTCACTTTGACTCTTACGATGTCTTTTTAATTCAGATGTCTGGTAGAAGACAATGGCAAATATCTGCGCAAAAAGATTTGAGCCTAAACCCAAAGCTGCCGCTCAAAATTTTGCGGAACTTTAAATCTGAGCATGAGTGGGTCTTAGAGCCAGGCGATATGCTGTACTTACCACCACATATTGCTCACGACGGGGTTGCTTTAGATGCAGGCTGTCAAACATGGTCGGTTGGCTTTCGATCTCCCAGTTTTAAAGAGTTACTACAAGAAGGGCTTTGGCGCTTGGCAGAATCCTTAGAGAGTATTCCAGAGCTTGAACAAAAATTTTCTGATCCATTACAAAAAGCAACCGCGCATGCTGAGCAATTGCCAGAAGAACTCATTGAACAAATTAGACTCAAACTACGTGATCTGAAATTAGATCAAATAGATCGTTTTTTACCCGGCATCACAGCCTATTTATCAGAACCTAAACAGCAAGCCTTGTTTGATGGCCCCATAAAACCTCTGAGCCCTAGCCTCTTTACCAAGCATCTAGGCTCAACAAAACTGCTTCCAAGCCCCCAAACCCGTATTCTGAGTCTTGGTAAGGAAGTCTTTTGTAACGGTGAAAATATGAGTCAGGGTCAAAGCAAGGGTATTGCTCGAGCCTGGCAAACGCTATCAGCCAAGAAAGTACTCTTAGACCGAAAACTTCAGAACAGCCCCCAGAGCAGTCTTTATCAGGCCTACCTTGCTGGCTGGCTAATATTTGAGGGTTCGAAATAAGGATAGCTATAATCATTGCTGGAAATCACCTAAGGGCAATCCCTAGGAATTTTCGCCACAATTACTGTTATTTGTCGTTACATTTTTTTGAGGAAATTACACATGAAGAAGTCACTCGTATTCGTTGCAATGTTAGCTATCGCTTTAGCCGCTTGCGGTAAAAAAGAAGAAGCAAAACCTGCTGAAGCTCCTGCTGCTGCTCCTGCCGCTCCTGCTG
>CAIVXR010000262.1 GCA_903909925.1 uncultured beta proteobacterium
GAAATGGCTAGCCTCGGCTCAAAGGTGTTGCAGATTCGTTCAGTTGAATTTGCTGGTAAGTACAAAGTTAAAACCCGGGTTCTGTCTTCCTTGACAGACCCTTTGATGCCTTTAGACCTCGAGATGAAGTCGGGCACCTTGATTACATTTGAAGAGGACAGCACTATGGAAGCCGCAGTTATTTCCGGCATCGCCTTTGCGCGTGATGAAGCAAAGATTACCGTCTTAGGAGTACCCGATCGCCCAGGTATTGCATATCAAATTCTGGGGCCAATCGCCGACGCCAATGTTGACGTCGATATGATTATTCAGAACCAATCGGTTGACGGTAAGACCGACTTTACTTTTACAGTACCTCGCGCTGATTATCAAAAGGCATTAGATCTACTCAAGAACACAGTGCAATCGCACATCGAGGCAAAAGAAATCTCCGGTGACCCTAAGGTCTCTAAAGTTTCAGTCGTTGGCGTTGGCATGCGTTCACATGTTGGCGTTGCCAGCAAAATGTTTCGAACTTTGTCAGAAGAGGGCATCAACATCCTCATGATCTCCACTAGCGAAATCAAGATTTCAGTAGTCATCGACGAAAAATATATGGAACTAGCAGTAAGGGCATTGCATAAGGCGTTTGAGCTAGACCAGAAGTAGGCAACAGTAAAAGGGCGGTAAAACCCCTCAGAAGCGGTTATCCGTTAAACTGTGGGTCGTTGTAAAGACTTAGAAATACGGAGACGTGGCCGAGCTGGTCGAAGGCACTCCCCTGCTAAGGGAGCATCGGGGCTAAAACTCTGATCGGAGGTTCGAATCCTCTCGTCTCCGCCAGTACTTTTCAAATAAACCCAGTAAATTCAATGAGTTACTGGGTTTTTTGTTGCCTAAACTCTTCTTAACTTTAATAATTATTGGTATTTTTGCAACTATATGTTGCACCACAGCATATTTGTGTTTAGAATGACGCAATGCAGCAAATTTTAACCAGATAACTTATTAAGGATAAATCATGTTCCAAACTCAATTAAACGATCAAATCGCTCAATCTCAAGCTAAAGCTGTTGAGAAAGCAAAACATTTGGCACAAGTAGCTGTTGAAAGTGCACAAGAATTAGCAGAAATCAACCAGGCTGCTGCTAAAGACGCATTGGCTGCTGCACAAGATGCAAGCACACAGTTGTTGGCTATTAAAGATGCACAACAATTTACTAAGTTAGCACAGCCAGAAGTTGCTCAAGAAGCCGCTAAATACGCTGCTGCTTATCAAGCTAAAGTGAACAAAGTAGTTCGCAATGGCAATAAAGAAGTTGCTCAAGTAATCGATGCTTCTATTGATGACGCACGTGATGACCTGATTAAGTTTGTTAAAGAGTCTACTAAGACTGCACCTGCTGGTTCTGAGGCTTTTGTATCTGCATTTCACACTGCATTTGATGCTTCACTCCAACAGTTTGACCAGGTTCGCGCTTCAGCTACTGATGCTTTCGCAAACTTTGAAAAGAGTGTTGATGCTGCTTTGGCAAACATTCAAGGTCAATATGCTTCTAAATCAGCGAAGAAATCTGCTGCTAAATTAGCTGCTTAATTAAGCCTTAACTGCTTTGTAAAAGCCGCCTTCGGGCGGCTTTTTTTCTTTTCTACATACCTCTCATTTCCTCATAGTGTTGTCTTTACACCCTACCTAGGGTTTTCCTATATAACTATACTTCACAACTTCACAACTTCTGTGGTATAGTAGATTTACTGGGAGATGCAATGAAAAGACAAGTACCAAAAACACATCAAGCCTTGGAATGGGTAGGGAAGGGCTTGAGTGCTGCGCAAGCAGCTAGGAAGCTGGAGATTTCAGAATCCAGTGTGTATGCCGCTCTCAGAAAATCGAAAGCAAAAGATTTGGGCTGCTGCCCAACCTGTGGTCACAAAATAAGGAACTAAGATGAAAAAGAGTCTACTAGCAGTTATATCTGTTTCAGTCGCTGCATTTGCTTACGCTAATACCAAGACTTCAGATTCTTCCGCATTAGTCAATCAGCAATGCCAAATTTCTGCACAGGCTGTATCTACTTTGAAGGGATTACGTTATGGCAATACATCCATTAAAAAAGATGTATCAAGCCTCATTAACGGTCACTTAAAGACCGCAGAGAACAGGGAGATGGCACAGAAAGCACTAATCCAGATGATTGATGACAAATCAATTGATCCGGCCATCTTGGAAGCGAAGTACTGCTCCTAATGATTGCAGTCCTCTAGACCACTGAAAGTGGCGTTTACTGCACAGTGCCCACATTGTGGGAATGCGCGGGCATTGTTTAATCAGTGTCCGTATTGTGGTTCTGACGATCTGCCTA
>CAIVXR010000263.1 GCA_903909925.1 uncultured beta proteobacterium
GAACGCGCGCCCGCATGGCTCGTTAAGATCTCTACCCAAGGCCATTCATTACCATTGGGATTGGGTAAATCCTCAGTCCAGGTAGCCTCTTTGGCTTTGACACCAGAGAGCCATGAAGGATTGATTAATCGAACCGGGCTGCTTGGAGAACCTTGGATGGGGGCATTTAAGGCAGAACCATGTCGTTTAGCTAAGTCCATCGCCATACAGACCCTACCATCCATCACCGCATAGATGCCGCCAGGGCAATTATCTATAGGGCTTGATGCCCAGCCAATAGCATCTAAGAGATTAGAGGGGCCATCTGCTTGGGGTGCATTTGCTGGCAACATGGCACCAGTTAAGATCACCCGTTTGCCTAAAATTTGAGCATAATTGCCACAAGTCAGCTGCAAAAAGATACCGGTTTCCTCAATCGTATCCGTTCCATGAGTGATCACTAACCCTAGAACGGCGGGATTAGCTAAGGAAGTCCTAACAAGCTCACCTAATTGACTCAACAAGCCTTCAGTCAGGTCTCGACTATTAATGTTGGCTACTTGCGCAGATACCAGTTTGACGCCTTTTGGAACTGCCGATTCAATATGCGTTAGCAAAGACTGCACCTGCACCTGTCCAGCCTGATATTGCAAGGGCTGATCAGCCGGGTTTGGGGCTAAACCAGCAATAGTTCCGCCCATACCCAAAACCAGGATATGCGGAGAATTTTCAGTTTTAGCGGCATTTGAACTCATCATTCCATTATCCCCTGTCAAAAGTCCTTGAAATATCAAATAGTGCTGTATACAATCCCAGTATGGACATAAATACAGTCGATTTTCCTGAGGAGCTGACTGCCCTCCCCAAACTCACCTCACGTCAGAGTGAGATTTTGGAATTAATTTCTAAGGCTATCGATGAGAGTGGCTCGCCCCCCACTCGCGCAGAAATTGCCACCCAATTAGGCTTTGCATCTGCCAATGCTGCTGAAGAACATCTTCGTGCACTTGCCAAAAAGGGTTATATCGAATTAACGCCAGGAACTTCTCGCGGCATTCGAATTCCACAACGTTTTAATCAAACCCATCACACCAATCAATATCGCCAGATGTCATTGCCATCAGGCGCATTACAACAACTCACCCTCCCTTTAATTGGACGCGTTGCTGCTGGTTCACCAATCATGGCTGTAGAGCATATTGAAAAACAAGTTCCCATTGATCCAAGTTTGTTTAGTAAAGGTGCTGACTACTTGTTAAAAGTAGTTGGGATGAGTATGCGAGATGCTGGAATTTTAGATGGTGACTATTTAGCCGTTCGAAAAACTACTGAAGTTCGTAATGGTGATATTGTGGTTGCCCGTCTTGATGATGAGGTCACCGTGAAGCGTTGGAAGCAAAAGAAAACTGCCGATGGTATGGTGATTGAGCTGCAGGCCGAGAACCCTGACTTTAAAAACATTTTGGTAGATGGCCGTCAACCAAACTTCGCTATTGAAGGTCAGGCTGTTGGGCTCATTAGGGCTGGAGGGCTATAAGCCATCTCCATTAAAGCAAAAGGCCTCCACTGGAGGCCTTTTTTATTGAGCGCTTTTTAATTACTTACGACTTGGCGCGACTACGTTTGCATTCTTTGGTGATGAAGTAATGACAATCATAGTCTTTGGTCCGGTTAAAGGGCCTTCATTTAACTCCACAGTAGCAGTGCGATCACCTTTGGTAAAAACCAAAATACTGGTTTTAGATTTCACGGCACTAATCGTTGTCCAACCAGCTCTTGGATATTCAGATTGGAAGAAGGCGTAAATATCGGTTGGCGTTTGTACACCAGATAAGGTCACGCGACCTACCCAGTTATCGCCACGACCAATAATTAAAGAATCTGCACCGATAATTTTTGAGGCTGCTGGCAACGGCATATCACCTAGGAGTTGAGTTTGAACCTCTTGAACCTCACTGGGTGTACCGGTAGGAGAATCCCCAGAGCTAGCACAGGCGCCTAGAAAGACAGAAAAGCACAATGCCAGCGTTCCGACTTTAAGAGTATGCATATTGATCATTTTTGCTTTACCTAGTTAACGTGTATTGCTTACATTACTTGAAAGTATTTTAGGGGGTACCCCCATTTCGTCAAGCGAAATTACTGGAGGCGCGTGAGGGAATCGAACCCCCGTACGAAGCTTTGCAGGCTCCTGCCTAACCACTCGGCCAACGCGCCAAAACTTAAATCAAAAATGGGAAGCTTTTCAGGGCTTCCCATC
>CAIVXR010000264.1 GCA_903909925.1 uncultured beta proteobacterium
AGCTCAAAATCTGCAAAGTTGAGCTGGGCAGATGTGCCTGGCTTTTCTTACGAATTAGCACCTATACAAGATGCTTTTTATAGCCTAAAGGGGATTAGCTAAATAGCCTGAGTTAGCCTCTAACCACTCAATATAGCGACCTACGCCCTGCTCAACATCAAGGAAGGGCTCTGTATAGCCAGCAGCACGCAATTTGGTCAGATCCGCTTGAGTAAAGCACTGATATTTACCTCTGAGCGCATCCGGGAAAGGAATGTACTCAATAGCTTTTTCTTTTACTAGTTCTTGCAGTGTTGCTGGCTTGGCTTTATCGAGCTTGCGCATTGCATTAGCTACCGCATGTGCAACATCATTAAATGGTTGTGCGCGTCCGCTACCTAAATTAAAGATGCCGTTGATTTCTGGGTGATCTAAGAAGAATAGATTTACTTTTACAACGTCTTCAACGGATACAAAGTCACGACTTTGCTCACCTGGGCCATAGCCACCATATTCACCAAACAGTTTGACGTGGCCATTCGCCTTGTACTGGTGATATTGATGAAAGGCTACAGACGCCATGCGACCCTTATGTGATTCACGTGGGCCATACACATTGAAGTAGCGAAATCCAACTACTTGTGCGGTGTTGGTTTTTTCTGCAAAGCGCTTACGCATCACTTGATCAAATAGAAACTTTGAGTAGCCATAGATATTGAGTGGCTTCTCATACTCACGACTCTCTACAAAGACATCTGAGCCGCCGTAAGTTGCTGCAGATGAAGCGTAAAGAAGCTGTACTTTTTGAGCTGTGCAGATATCCAACAAGTCCATGGTATAGCGATAGTTATTCGCCATCATGAAAATGCCATCAGTCTCCATCGTGTCAGAGCATGCACCTTCATGAAAGACTGCTTTTACTTTGCCAAAACGACCGCTTCTAAAAGCTTCCAGAAATTCATCTTTATCAAGATAGTCGATGATGTCTAGATCAGCCAGATTACGATATTTATCTGCAGGACGAAGATCATCTACAGCGATGATATTTTTCTCACCGCGCGCATTAAGCGCTTGAACAATATTTGCACCGATAAAACCAGCGGCGCCAGTTATGATAATAGTCACTGTAATTCCTCTGAAGTAACAGTTGCAGTACCAAGCTTACCAACCACAATACCACCTGCCCGATTTGCTAAATCCATAGCTCTTTCTAGCGGCCATTTCGCAGCCAATGCAACGGCTAGAGTGGCAATTACAGTATCGCCAGCACCAGAAACATCAAATACCTCACGTGCCTGAGCTTTGACATGACTAACACCAGCTTCGGTATATAGGCTCATGCCTTCTTCTGAGCGAGTAAGTAAGAGTGCTTGAAGATCTAACGATTTTCTAAGAGCCTGTGCTTTATTGGTGAGATCCTCTTCGCTGGTCCACTTGCCAACTACCTGGCGTAACTCGCTCCGGTTAGGAGTTAAGACAGTGGCGCCACGATACTTTTCATAGTCTTCACCCTTAGGGTCAACTAAGATGACTTTTTTCTGCGCCCTGGCCTGCTCAATCATGTGGGCCACCTGACCTAGGGCACCCTTACCGTAATCAGACAGAATCACGACATCGGCGCTACCAACCAATTTTTCAAAACGCTCTAACTTATGGGCTAAGGCTTTTTCACTTGGAGTCTCCTCAAAGTCAAGGCGAATGAGTTGTTGCTGGCGTGCAATCACACGCAACTTCACAATCGTTGGCACCTTTGCATCAATTTCTAGTTGGCTATCGACACCGGATGACTTTAACAAGTCAACTACACGCTGACCAGGTTCATCATTACCAACAATACCCAGAATCGTTGTATGCGCACCTAATGCGGCTACGTTACGAGCAACGTTAGCAGCGCCACCTAAACGCTCATCGATCTTGCCAACCTGCACCACTGGCACAGGAGCTTCAGGAGAAATACGATGAGTATCACCAAACCAGTAACGATCGAGCATGACATCGCCAACCACTAGTAGGCGAGTTTTAGAAAACTGGTCTCGGTTTGCTTTTTCCATAGGACTATTTTTGTAATATCTTAATTATGTCGCCCAATACCATAGTACTCAATACCTAATTCCTGCATAGCACTTGGTTCATATAGATTACGGCCATCAAAAATGATTGGGCGTGTCAGTTTTTGCATGACTTGTTCAAAGTCTGGGCTATGAAATGCTTTCCACTCAGTCACAATAACCAGCGCATCACAACCGTCTAGAGCTGCCAGTGGGTTTTCCACCATCGAGACTTTCTTGAGGCCATCTGGATTACCTTTGAAATCCAAATCTAGACAGTGCTTAGCTTCTGGCATTGCCACTGGATCGTAAGCCACTACCAAGGCTCCCCGCTTTACCAGCTCCTGGATAATCACGCGGCTAGGAGCTTCACGCATATCGTCAGTGTTAGGTTTAAATGCTAAACCCCATAGCGCAAACTTCATACCCTTGAGATCTTTGCCAAAACGCTTTTCGATCTTCTCTACCAAAATATATTTCTGTAACTCGTTTACCGCTTCTACGGCATCCAAAATTTTCAGATCTCTACCATGTTCTTTAGCAGTCTTTGAAAGTGCTGAGACATCCTTCGGAAAACAAGAACCACCGTAACCCGTTCCTGAATATAAAAACCCATAACCAATTCGTGAGTCAGAACCAATACCTTGCCTTACTGCCTCAATATCAGCGCCAACAAGGTCAGCTAAGTTTGCTAACTCGTTCATGAAGGAGATGCGAGTAGCTAACATGGCGTTCGCAGCATACTTAGTCAGCTCAGCACTCTTCACATCCATGTAATAGGTGCGCTCATGATTCCGATTAAAGGGCGCATAGAGTTTGCGCATTTGCTCTTTGGCTCTTAACCCTGCTGGAGTATTTTCAGTGCCAATCACAATCCGGTCTGGACGCATAAAGTCTTCGACTGCTGCACCTTCTTTTAAAAACTCTGGATTAGAAACTACTGAACATAGGTCTACAGATAGCTTTCTTTTTTCTAATTCTTCTGTAATGGCCGCAGATACTTTATCTGCAGTACCTACAGGTACAGTCGATTTATCAACAATGACCTTGGGAGCAGTTGCATGACGGCCAATATTGCGAGCTGCAGCAACCACATACTGCAAATCAGCAGAACCATCCTCATCTGGGGGTGTGCCCACGGCAATAAATTGAATATCGCCATGCGCAACGGATGCAGCAATATCGGTCGAGAACTGCAATCTACCTGCGGCACGATTGCGCTCAATCATTTCTTTTAAGCCAGGCTCATAAATAGGAACGCCACCAGAATTGAGAATCTCAATCTTCTTAGGGTCCAAATCTAGACAAAAAACATTATTGCCTTGCTCAGCTAAGCAAGCGCCAGTAACTAAACCTACGTAACCGCTACCAATGATGGTGACTTTCAATTGATCTCCACTCTTTTTTACATTGAGGGGCCGCTAGGCGCAGCACCTTCACTTCGTCTTGGGGAGTATGCCTCCCAATGATTACAACCAGGACATTGCCAATAGAATCGACGTGCCCTAAAGCCACAATTGCCACAAGTATATCTAGCCAGGCTAGTAGTTCGCTGACGCAAAATATTTAAAATTGACTGTAACTCAATCACCCTGTCCGGATGTGCGCCATTCGCTTCAATCGCTAAACGTGTTTCAGCCAGCTTTGATAAAGCACTTAAGCTTGGGGAGTGTTGGATAACATCAGACAACATCACATTCGCGGCTTGAGGGCCCCGAATATTCATCAGGTGCTTGTGAGTGATATCCAAAAGCTCGCCTGATGCTTGCGTTTTTAATAGCCCACACAAACGATCTAGGCCCTCGTCAGTTTTACCCAGCTCGGTATGCGCCAACATCCAGCGGTCAGCCAACAAATGCATATAAGCTGGATGTGAGTTGACAATAATGCTCCATGCCTCAATAGCTTCTGCTGGACGCTCTGTCGCCATAAAATAATCGCCCTGCAAAATCACGGCACGCGCATGATTCGGCACAGCGTGTAAAGCTCGTTGTATCGACTTCTCAGCCTCTTGTAAATCTTTACGACGTAAGGCCTCTTGACCTAATTCACAATGAAACTGTGCAATCTCAGTTTGATGGGATTTTCCTTGTAATGTCGCAAGCTCATGGGCAGCGATGATGGCTTTTTTCCAGTCACGCTCAACCTGATACATCTCAAGTAAACTTTCTTTAGCTGGCACTGCAAACTTACCTTCACCTACACGATTTAGTGAAGCTTCAGCGCGATCCAATAGACCTGCACGTAAGAAATCACGGCCTAACTCATACGCAGCATGATCACGATCGCGCGGCTTTAAGTCATCTCGATTGGCCAGATGCTGATGAACTTTAATGGCCCGCTCAGTTTCACCACGACGACGAAATAAATTACCTAATGAAAAATGTAACTCAATCGTCTCTGGATCTAATTGCGCAATTTTAACGAGTGTCTCAATCGCCTGATCAGGCTGCTCATTTAATAAAAGACTTAAGCCCTTAAAGGTTGAGCGCTGCTGACGAATACGCTCGCGTTCATCCATCCGATTTTCAAGACGTAGGTCCCAGCGCGATGCCAGCCAGCCAATCCCAAACATGACTGGAAGAAGCAACAACCAAGATGTCGCAATCTGAATCATGGCGTACAGAAATTAAATAAAAAAATGGCCCGAATGGACCACTGAGGATGAGCCTGAATGTTAGGCACCAGAACCCTCTTTGGGGCCCGCCTGTTTCAGTGGCTTGTAATCTACTCGCTCGCGCAACTCTTTGCCAGGCTTGAAATGCGGTACGCGTTTTTCTGGAATCAAGACTTTATCGCCAGACTTGGGATTACGACCGGTACGAGCAGGACGGTGATGCAACACAAAACTGCCAACGCCGCGCAACTCAATACGCTTACCCTCGGCCAAAGCATGAGTCATGGTATCTAACAAAGTTTTCACTGCAAGCTCCACGTCCCTAGGTAAAAGCTGCGGAAATTGTTCCGCGAGGCTCTCCACGAGTTCGGAGCGAGTAATGGCTTGTTGCTCTTGATCTGTCATGATCTATCAAAAAAAAATCACCGCTCTCCCAAAGGAAAGCGGTGATGTTGATTTAACCCTGATTGTCCATTTTTGCTTTTAA
>CAIVXR010000265.1 GCA_903909925.1 uncultured beta proteobacterium
CAGCTTATGAATTAGCACGTCAACGTAAGAAGCATTTAACTTATGTGCATAAGGATACGGTCTTTAAATTAGGCTGTGGAATGTTTGTTGAGGAATGCAATAAATTAGCACCTGATTATCCAGATGTGCTGGTTGATGATGTGATTGTTGACACCATGGCAATGCGCTTAGTGCGTGATCCGCAAAACTTTGACGTGATTGTTACTACGAATATGTTTGGCGATATCTTGTCAGATGAGGCTGCTGGCCTCGTTGGCGGTTTAGGAATGGCCCCTGGATTATGTATTGGTGATGGCGATGTAGTTATGGCGCAAGCTACTCATGGATCGGCCCCAGATATCGCGGGCAAAGGTATTGCTAACCCATACTCCATGATTGAATCAACCCGCATGATGTTTGATTGGCTTGGGCATAGTGGAAATATCCCCGAGGCGGTTGCGATGGCAAGAGCGATGTCAGAGGCAACCACGATAGCCCTAGCAAATCCGAATGCTCGGACTGGTGATATTAATGGCAAGGGAAATACTGACTCAATGGCAAAAGCAGTCTTAGAGGCTTTGAAATAATGTAATAAAGTGGTTGGAATTCATGTGGCTAATAAAGATAAAAATGGAGAAGACATGAGTAATAGCAAAGAACAGAATGAGCAGCGTAGGCAACTTTTAACTTGGCTGGCCGCTAGCCCATTATTTGCGCTTAGCGCCAATCAAGATCTTTTCGCACAAGAGGCCAAAGATCCTAAGGAGTTGCTTAGAAATTTTACAAAGCGTCCAGATCCTATGATTTGGGCACCAAATACCCCTTTGGACTTAATCTCTAGCCCCAAAGAAGCAATCAATGTATTTGATTTTGAGCCAGTGGCGTTTACAAAGGTACCGCCAGCTCACTTTGGATATATGGCCTCAGGTATTGATGATGAAGTAACTCTTCGAGCTAATCGCACCTCATTTTTAAAATATCAATTACGTCCTCGTCGATTGCGTGATGTCAGCAAGATTGATACCTCAATCACACTATTTGGAACTAGATGGAACTCCCCCATCATCATTGCCCCAACTGGTGGTAATAAAGCCTATGACCCAGAGGGAGAGGTTGCTGTTGCAAAGGCGGCAAGAGCAGGCGGCTTCTTAAACATCCTGTCAAACGCAGGAGCATCCACTATTGAAGAGGTGATTGCAGCCCGTCAAGGCGAGGTGTGGTTTCAGTTATATGCCACCTCAAGTCCTGCTGTGGCAAAGCAAGTAATTCGGCGGGTTGAAAAAGCTGGGGCGCCAGTATTGGAAATTACTGTTGATCGTAATGGCGGAAGAAATCAAGAAACTTTTGCACGCCTCAAAAAATTAGACCCACGAAATTGTGCTGGTTGTCACGTACATGGCTTTGGTAGCGCGCAAGAGAGGCCAAACTATGATGGTATTGATATGACTGGCGTGAAGATGTCATCTTCAAATATGACTTGGGATTTTATTAAGCAGGTTCGCGACACCACTAAGATGAAGATCATCATCAAGGGAATTTTGACTGAGGAAGACGCCCAACTTTGTCTCAAGTATGGGGTTGACGGCATTCATGTATCAAACCATGGGGGTAGAAGTGAGGATGGCGGTCGCGGCTCCATTGAATGTTTACCTGAAGTAGTGAAGGTTGCAAAAGGCAAAGTACCGATTCTATTTGACAGTGGTATTCGCCGTGGTAGCGATGTATTCAAGGCAATGGCATTAGGCGCTAATGCAGTTTGCGTTGGACGTCCCTACCTATGGGGCTTAGGCGCTTTTGGTCAGCCAGGTGTAGAGCGTGTGATGGAAATTCTGCAGACTGAGTTTGCGTCAACTATGCAGCAGATGGGGGCTGCCAATATTGCGGCGATCCAATCATCTATGATCTATAGATCTTAAGAATATTTATTTCAAAGGTTATTAAATAAGAAAATCCTCATCTGAGCGATGCGTGAGTACAGTATTGTAGATGTTGAGATAAACTGTTTTTTTGAAAAAAAGCAAATTGTCAATTTCCTTGCTAAATAATTAATCACCTTAACCTATGGGCAATAAAAGAGAGAGCTAGAGTTCAAAGATGACGCTTATAACTAATCCCGAATCTATATTAGATATTACGATTGCAGCGATGCAAGATACCGAGGATCAGCGACTTAAAACATTGGTGATCTCATTAACTAAGCATCTTCATCAGTTTGTATTAGAGAATCAACTTACTGAGCTTGAATTTGAAAAGGCACTCCAATTTATTGTAGGCATTGGTCAGGCAACTGGAAAAAATACTAATGAGGTAGTTCTTGCGGCTGATATTTTGGGCGTCTCATCTTTAGTCTCCACAATTAATAATTTAGATTTAGATGGTGGCTCCTATGCCGCATTACTTGGCCCATTCTGGCGTAAAAATGCTCCCCTATGCTCATGGGGAGACACCATCTCTAGGACTGATTTAGGTGGTCAAGCAATGGAAGTGCGTGGCCGTATTATTGATGAGTTAAATAAGCCTGTCAGTGGTGCGATTGTAGATGTTTGGCATTCCTCACCTGTTGGTTTTTATGAAAATCAGGATGAGCGCCAAGAAGATATGAATTTGCGTGGCCGCTTTAAGACTAATGAAAATGGCGAATTCTTTTTTGTTACTATCCGTCCTTCTGGATACCCTGTGCCCACCAATGGTCCTTGCGGTGAATTATTGCGTGCACAAAAGAGGCATCCAAACAGACCTGCCCATATTCATTTTATGATTTCAAAACCTGGTTATAAAGTTTTAATCACTCAGGTTTTTGATTCGACTGATGAAAACTTGGAGAGTGATCCAGTATTTGGCGTATCGAAACAACTAGTTGGTGAGTATTTAACGGATTCAGCTACTGGTGTTTGCAAGCTGAATCATTCTTTTGTATTGCAAGCTGGTGAAATGGTTTTCCCAGCCCCACCTATTCCTTAGGATTTTATGAGTACATTTCAATCTTTAGATGATTTAAATAATAAAGTTGCAGTCATTATTGGTGGTAGTGGTGCAATTGGCTTTGCTACAGCAAAGCGATTGGCTGGATTGGGGGCAACCTGTGTCTTGGTTGGACGTAGCGCAATTGAAAAAGGTGAAAAACACATTAGTCAGTTACCTGCTGGAAAGCATTTTTGTTTGGATGCCTCCATTGTAGATTCTGCTAGTTTAGTAGCCGCTGCCAAGGAAGTTGAGGTACGTGTAGGTCGTTGTGATATTTTAGTTAATTCAGCTGGCTTTACTAAGCCTGTACCAGCTGCAAATTTAGATGCACTTACCGATGATCTAATTGATGATGTCTTGAAGACAAATTTTCGTGGAGTGTTTTCTTCTATTCGCGCTTTTCAACCATTATTAAAAGCAAGTGGAGATGGTCTGATTGTGAATGTTTCATCTATTGCTGGTTTTACTGGGGTTGGAAGCAACCTTGCTTATGTAGCAGCAAAAGCGAGCTTAGATATTGTGAGTGAGTCTCTTGCTAAAGTCCTGGCGCCAGACATTCGCGTTCTTTGTGTTTCGCCTGGCGTAGTTGATTCGGCTTTTGTTCCTGGTCGCGGGGATGACTTTAATGATAAGACTGCAGCTACAACCCCACTTAAAAGAATTGGTACTCCCGATGATGTTGCCTCAGCTATTGAGGCTTGTGTCACCCGTTTGCGTTTTTCAACTGGCACTCGAATTGTGGTTGATGGCGGTCGCCACCTTTAACTAATAATAATTAGATATGAGTCAAAAAACCTTACTTACCTGCGCCGTGACCGGTAATCTGACTACGCCTGATCAGACCCCATATTTGCCGATTACACCGAATCAAATTGCTGATGAGTGCCTAGCGTCAGCAGAAGCTGGAGCTGCTGCTGTCCATATTCATGTGCGCGATCCTCAGACTGGCAAACCATCAATGGAGTTAGATCTCTATCGCGAGGTATTTGATCAGATTCGTCATGCCAATCCACAATTAATCATTAATCTGACTACTGGCCCTGGCGGCCGTTTCATACCAAGCATTGAAGATCCGCGCATTGCAGCTCCTGGCTCAAGTTTGATGAAACCTGAAAAACGGGTAACGCATATTACTGCTCTTAAGCCCGATATCTGCACCTTAGATCTGAATACCATGAATTCCGGTGCTGATGTTGTGATTAATACTCCGCGTAATGTACGGATTATGGCCAATATCATGCGAGAAGCTGGCGTTAAACCTGAGTTAGAAATTTTTGATTCAGGCGATATGCATTTAGCGCGAGATCTCATTGCTGATGGAACGCTTGAGGGACCTGGCCTATGGTCATTTGTGACTGGGGTGAAATATGGTTTTTCCTCTTCTCCTGAAACTCTGCTATACGCTCGTAGTCTTTTGCCCTCTGGTGCTATCTGGTCAGGATTTGGTATCGGACGCTTTGAGTTTCCCATGGTTGCTCAGGCCTGGCTTGCTGGTGGACATGTGCGAGTGGGGATGGAAGACAATCTCTATTTAGAAAAAGGTGTGCTCGCAAAAAGTAATGCCGAGTTGGTGGCCAAGGCAAAACGTATTATTAATGATTTGGGCGGTGAATTAGCTAATGCAGTAGAGGCGCGTTCAATTCTAAATTTACCCATCAAATCTTCGTAAGAATTGGTACAGAGATGACTATGCAAAAAGAAAATTTACGTGCAATACGCTTGAATGAAAAAGTATCGTCAATTGAAGAGCTTTCACCTTCGATTGAGTCGCAACAAGCTCCCGCCTTAAATCGTGGCGAGGCATTGGTACGTGTGGTGAGTGCAGGCGTAAATCCTAGTGACGTTAAGGCGGCATTAGGGATCATGCCCAAAGCTATTTTTCCACGTATTCCGGGTCGCGATTTTGCTGGCGTAGTAGTGGATGGCCCTAGCGAATGGCTTGGTAAAGAAGTTTGGGGCTCTGGCGGTGATGTGGGAATAACCCGCAATGGTTCTCACGCAGGTTGGCTAGTTTTGCCCGAGCAGGCTCTTCATGAAAAACCGCAGAACTTGAGTTTTGAAGAGGCGGGCTCTGTTGGAGTGCCATTTGTTACAGCGTACGAGGGTTTTCGCAGAAGTGGCTTTCCTCAATCTGGTCAGGTTGTAGTAGTTATGGGTGCGAATGGGAAAGTAGGTCAAGCTGCCGTTCAAATTGCTGCGATGAATGGAGCTCAGGTAATTGCTGTACAACGTTCCAACTCTTTTAGTGCTTATGCATGTGCTGAAGTAAGCGTGATTAACGCTAAAGACTTGGCAGCAGATCAAATTGCTGAACAGGTTCAAAAGCTTAGTAATGGTAAGGGCGCTAATATTATCTTTAACACGGTGGGTAGCGCTTATTTTGAAGCTGCTAATAAGTCTTTAGCAAAAGGCGGTATTCAAATTTTTATAGCAACTCAAGATAGAGCTGTGCCATTTGATATTTTTACTTTTTATCGTGGCATGCATACCTTTGTTGGAATCGATACCCTGGCGTTAGATTGTATTCAGTCTACCAAGCTATTAGACCAACTGAGATCTGGTTTTGAATCTAATCAACTGAAACCATTTCATGTAGATCAGGCTTTCAAAATAGATGATGCTCTCGAGGCCTATAAGCTAGTGTTGAGCGGCTCGCCAAAACGAGTCGTATTCAATTTATAGGCAAGGCGTTTATGCATATTACTAGATTTAAAGAGGCGAATACTTATCAAGCGCCAAATCACGATGATATGACCTGCTATCGTCTGCAGGGTAAAGAGGCAAGTCCCTGTAATTCAATGTGGATGGGTATGAGTGTTCTTGAGCCCGGAGGGCAAACTGCACTCGACGACTCAACAGTAGAGAAGATCTATTTTGTAGTGGAGGGTGAGATAGCAGTATTTTGCGAGTCTAAGGATGGCCTAAAGTCAGAAGATATTTTGTATGCGAATGATTCTTGTGCTTTTTTGGCGGGTGAAAAAAGACAGTTAAAAAATTTAAGCAACCAAATTGCTAAGGTTGTTTTAATCATGGCATCAAATTAAATTTCAATCAATTGGGTTAATTGCAATATTTAATAGAAAACCAAAAATCATGAGACAAGTTCAATTCAGTGTGCAATCGTTCCTTATTAAGCTAATGGCGATCCTCGTAATTCCAATGGTTGGCATGGGTAATTCCTATGCCCAAACGCCTTGGCCGAACGCCCAAACTATCCGCTTTATTGTTCCATTTACGCCTGGTAGTGGAACTGATGTAATTGCTCGTCTTATTGCTAATAAGGTAGCCGATAGCTTGGGTACGTCTATCTTCATTGAAAATAAGCCTGGTGCTGGCGGTACTATTGGCGCAGCCTTGGTTGCTAAATCTGCCCCCGATGGATATACCTTCTTAATTCAATCTTCTGGCCATGTAGTAAACCCATATATCTATAACGCATTACCCTACGATACCTTGAAAGATTTTGTTGGTGTTACTTCTCTAGTGCAGTTACCAAATGTTATGGTGACATCACCAAGTGCTGGCTATACATCAGTTGCAGATTTGATTGCTAAGGCACAAGCAAATCCAGGGGTTAAAAATTATGCCTCTGCCGGTAATGGTTCAGCAACGCATATGAATGCAGAAAAATTTAGAACAGCTGCGAAAATCAATGCCAACCATATTCCATATAAAGGCACTCCAGATGCCATTACTGATACGATAGCTGGCAGAGTGGATTGGTTTTTTTCACCTATTGTTTCTGCTTTGCCATTAATTAAGGATGGCAAACTTCAGGCGCTAGCTGTTGGTACCTCTAAGCGCTCTATAGTGTTACCTAGTGTGCCCACTACCATTGAGGCTGGCGTTCCTAATTCTTCATATATTTTTTGGGTAGGAATATTTGCTCCTTCCAAAACGCCTACAAAAATTGTCAATCGTATGAATGCTGCCATTGTTAAGGTGATGCAAGAGCCTGCTGTGATTGAGCAACTGCATAAACTTGGCGCAGAACCAATGGTGATGAGTCCAGAAAAATTCGATCAGATGGTTAAGGTAGAAATGGATTCAGCAGCAATCTTGGTGAAAGAGTCAAAAATGGCGGTGAACTAACCGCGAATCTTATTCTGGATGGAGGGGTTGGCCAGATCTATCCTTTCGTCCCAGGTTAAAGTCCTGGTAAGGACACTAATGAAATCAATGACTTAGGGAGAAATTCCTAAGTCGTTTTTTATTAATCTTACAAATCTTAGCCTGCAGTAATTAAGCCTGCAACCTTTTAAAACCCTCAAACACTTCGAAAAGATGTATG
>CAIVXR010000266.1 GCA_903909925.1 uncultured beta proteobacterium
ATCACGGCACTCTGACTCGTCAGCTGGCGTCATCACTAACATATTGGGAATACAGCGTAAGTATGGAATGTCATAAGCACCAGCGTGGGTTGCGCCATCAGCGCCAACTAAGCCAGCACGATCTAATGCAAACAAGACTGGCAAATCTTGTAAGGCCACATCATGAATTAGTTGATCATAAGCACGCTGCAAGAAAGTCGAATAAATAGCGACTACCGGCTTCATCCCTTCACATGCCATACCCGCGGCAAATGTAACTGCATGTTGCTCAGCAATACCCACATCGTAGTAACGATTCGGAAATTTTTTCTCAAACTCTACTAGACCAGAGCCTTCACGCATCGCTGGCGTAATGCCAATTAAGAGGGGGTCTGCTTGCGCCATATCGCATAACCACTCACCAAACACTTGTGTGAAGGTTTTCTTAGTGGGAGCAGATTTTTTAATGCCCTCTTCGGGGTTAAATTTGCTGGGGCCGTGATAAAGCACTGGATCGGCTTCAGCCAATTCATAGCCTTGACCTTTACGAGTCACTACGTGCAAGAACTGTGGGCCACCACCTTCTAAGGCTAAGCGGCGAACATTCTGCAGCATTGGAATTAATGCGTCTAAGTCATGGCCATCAATTGGCCCGTAATAATTAAAACCAAATTCTTCGAAGATCGTTGAAGGTGACACCATGCCCTTGGCATGATCTTCAAGTCGCTTGGCAAACTCACGCAGTGGTGGCGCGATTGACAAAACGCTATCAATCCCTTTTTTAGTAGCGGAATAAATATTGCCACTTAACAATCTCGCAAGATGACGATTAAGCGCGCCCACTGCAGGAGAGATCGACATATCGTTATCATTCAAAATGACTACCAGCGGAATGTCCTCATACACGCCAGCATTATTCATTGCTTCAAATGCCATACCACCAGTCATTGCACTATCGCCGATCACAGCAACAGCAACATGATGCTCACCCTTGGTTTGAAATGCGCGAGCCATCCCCATCGCTGCTGAGATACTGGTAGACGAGTGGCCTGTACCAAAAGCATCAAACTCACTTTCAGCGCGCTGAGGAAAGCCTGATAGACCTTTGAACTGACGCAGCGTATTCATACGCTCACGCCGGCCAGTCAATATTTTGTGTGGGTAACTTTGGTGTCCCACGTCCCAAACAATGCGATCGTCTGGTGTGTCAAACACATAATGCAAAGCAATCGACAATTCCACAGTGCCTAGATTAGAAGACAAGTGGCCGCCAGTTTGCGATACCGAATCCAGGACAAATTGACGTAACTCATCAGCAAGTACTGGCAATTCTTCGCGAGTTAGCTTTCTTAAATCGTCAGGGGAATTGATGGAGTTTAAAGTCATTAAATTGATTGAATCTGTTTTTATTTAGCTCTATTCACAACTAAGAGTGCTAAATCTTTTAAGGCATCCGCCTTACTACCAAAATCAGCCAGACTACTAATTGCGGTTTCTTGTAACTCTTTAGCCTGCTGTTGAGCGTAGTCTAAACCCATCAAGGTCACATAGGTAGGCTTATTGGCCGCTGCGTCCTTGCCTGCTGTTTTTCCTAGGGTTTGACTATCAGCTGTTGCATCAAGTACATCATCAACGATCTGAAACGCCAAACCAAGAGCAGTTGAATATTTTTGGAGTTGTGCCATTTGAGCAGGATTGAGGTGCGCTGCAATACCGCCCAACTCAACTGCGCATGAGAGTAAAGCACCCGTTTTCATGGCATGCATTTGCTTTAAACCAGCCAGATCTAATTTTTTGCCAACACTCTCTAAATCAATTGCTTGACCACCTGCCATGCCACGCGAACCGGAAGCGGCTGCTAAAGAACCAATCATCAGTAAGCGCACATCAACGTCACACTGCGCATTAGCAAGTATCTCAAAAGCACGGGTTTGCAAAGCATCCCCAACCAGAAGTGCGGTGGCTTCATCAAACGCTTTGTGGACTGTTGGCCGACCACGACGTAAATCATCGTCATCCATGCAAGGCAAATCATCATGCACTAATGAATACGCGTGAATGCATTCAATCGCTGCTGCTGCTGCATCTAATGCCTGTGCTTTAGCATCACCAAGAGACCCTGCCGCATACACCAGCAAAGGACGAATACGTTTACCACCACCTTGCGCTGCATAACGCATCGCTTCATGTAAACGATTTGGGGTAGTTTGAGCAGAATCAAGCAAGGCATCTAATGCCTTCTCGGAACGCTCAGAGTGATTACTAAGCCACTCTTGAAATTGAAAAGCGGCAGTCATTAAGCCTCGAATACTCGTACTTGTTGTTCAACTTGAGCTAGAACGCCCTGGCAATGCTTTAACAAAGCAGC
>CAIVXR010000267.1 GCA_903909925.1 uncultured beta proteobacterium
ATGCACAGCAATATCTGGTACCTGGAGAAATTGAGCAGTTTCAGAACTCTCCTTTTCTAAAACTAAACGGGCATGTGGTTTTGCAAAGGAGAAAAATTCATCAACGTCTAGAAATAGTTCTTTCGGCGGCAGAATGGGGCGGTCAAGATCATGCTTCAGAAATTCATAGCGTGGGAGAGTATCTTTCCAAAATCCCCGTATGGCATCTTCAATATCACCAGTACTTACTATCCAAACTGGATCGCCAGATCTTGGGAAGTAATCAAATATGCTAGATTGCTCAGCAAAGAACATTGGCAGATAAGACTCTATGCCTGCGCTAGGGATGCCCAAGTTGGCATCTTTATAGATAGAGCATCGGGTAGGATCACCCTCAAACACCTCGCGCCAACGGCCTCTAAAGGCTGTGCGCGCCTCATCATTGAATGGGAATTCATGACCTGGGAGTAAGCGAACTTCTTTAACGGGATAAAGACTTCTTTGCGTATCCGGATCAAAGGAGCGGATTTGCTCAATTTCATCGCCAAATAAATCCAAGCGATAAGGCAGGCTAGATCCCATCGGAAATAAATCAATGAGGCCACCACGAATACTGTATTCACCAGGTCGCATGACTGCGCTTACCGGATCGTAACCTGCTTGTTGAAGTTGCAACCTGAGTGCCGCTTCATTGAGCTTGTCACCTTGCCTAAAGAAAAAAGTGTGCCCGGATAAGAATTCAGGCGGGCCTAATCTTTGCAGAGCTGTAGTAACTGGCACCAAAACAATATCGCAGCTGCCATTGAGTAATTCGTAAAGGGTAGCTAAACGTTCAGATACTAAGTCTTGGTGTGGTGAAAAATGGTCATATGGAAGAATTTCCCAATCCGGTAGAAGGCGGGTTTTTAGCTGAGGGGCAAAAGCAGGGATTTCTTCCAAAAGTCGCTGGGCTTCTTGCGCCTGGGCACAAAATATCATCATGACTGAGAAATCCTTGCGGTAGCGCAGGGCAGTTTGCGCTATGAGGGCTGCATCAGCAGAGCCGACTAGCCCTGAAAAGGTAAAGCGCTGCCCAGCCCGCGGAGCGGGTATGGGGGGTACTTGATTTAATGCATCGGACATCTAAGCTCATTATAGAATCAGGCATGAGCTCAGGAAATCAATCTGCGAAGAAATGCCACGCTCTCCTGCCAACAGCAGGTGCTGGATCTCGCTTAGGCGGGGATTTACCGAAACAATTCCAAGAATTGGCTGGTAGACCAATGCTCGCTTATGCTATCGATGCATTCATGCAATCCCCACACATCGAAACCATATGGATCGGTGTTTCTCCTGGATTTATCGATAACCCGATTCTAAAAAGCCTTGCAAAAGGAAGTAAGCCAATTCATTTTTTGCCTACAGGTGGCCCCACACGCCAAGAGACTGTCCGTAACACTCTGGCAGCACAACTCAAGTCAGGGATAGCAGTTGATGATTGGATCTTAGTTCACGATGCAGCAAGGCCTGGCATTACGCCTGCGCTGATTGAAAGGTTGGTTACTTCAGTAAGAAATTCTGATGTCGGCGGTTTATTAGCTGTACGTCTGGCTGATACCTTAAAACAAGCTGACCTTGATTTAGCAATCGCTGGGAATATGCCGCGTGTGCTGAAAACTATTCCGCGGGAGCATTTGTGGCAGGCTCAAACACCGCAAATGTTTGGCCTTAAGCAATTGCATATTGCCCTAGAAGATGCCATTCGCTTGGAGGCTGATGTTACCGATGAGGCAAGCGCTATGGAGTTAACTGGAGTAAAGCCATTATTGATTGAGGGCGCTACCCGAAACTTCAAAGTGACGCATCCTGCCGATTGGGATTTGATGCAATTACTATTGAATTCAGATGCTAGATAAATGAAGAAGACATATGACACCAAGTAACGCTCATGTTCCGCAGTTCCGCATTGGTCAAGGTTACGACATCCATGCCTTAGTGGCTGATCGCAAACTGATTCTTGGCGGTGTGCACGTTCCTTATGAAAAGGGATTAATAGGCCACTCTGATGCGGATGCCTTGTTGCATGCGCTAACCGATGCCTTGCTAGGTGCTGCTGGATTAAATGACATTGGACAGTTATTTCCCGACACTGATCCTCAATTTAAGGATATGGATAGTCGAATCTTGCTACGGGCAGCCTTGCAAAAGGTTCAGGCAGCTGGCTTTCAAATTGGAAATGTGGATGCCACCATCATTTGTCAAAAGCCGAAATTGGCTGATTTTTTGCCTGAAATGGTCAGAAACATCGCTGCTGACCTCTTAGTCAACCCTAGCCACGTAAATCTTAAGGCTAAAACTAATGAATCCTTGGGCCACCTTGGTAGGGGCGAGGGTGTCGCAGTCCACGCTGTAGCATTGCTCTACAAGGCCTAAAGATCCTCTAAAACCGCAAGCATTGTAGAATTACGGTCTTTAGAGTGAAGTTTAAGCTTGGCAGTGTTTGCGGATATTCGCGAGGATGGCGAAATTGGTAGACGCACCAGGTTTAGGTCCTGACGCCAGAAATGGTGTGGGGGTTCGAGTCCCCCTCCTCGCACCACAAGTGCTACTTGGCTTGGACTTCACATATCCTGATTTCAATGAAGAGATGAGAATGGCTTTGCAGATAGAAAATTTAGGTTCGTTAGACCGCAAAATGACTTTGGAATTCGCTCGTGCTGATTTGGCAAAAGCGCGTGATGCCCGTTTGGCTCAATTCGGCAAGAATATGAAAGTCGCTGGCTTTCGCCCAGGCAAAGTGCCAAAGAATATGGTTGAGAAGCAGTACGGCATGCAAGTGGATTTTGAGCTTCAGTACGATAAAGCCTCTGAGCTGTTCTTTGAGCAAAGTAAAAAAGAAGGTATCGCATTAGCAGGTCAACCACGTCTTGAGCCAAAGAGTGAGTTAGATGCAGACAAGATTGTCTTTGATGCATTCTTTGAAGTCTTGCCAGAAGTAAAAATTGGTGATTTTTCAAAAGCAGAAGTTACTAAATACTCGACCGATATCGGTGATGCTGAAATTGATCGTGCCATTGAGGTATTGCTCAAGCAGCAAGCCCATTACCACCCGCGGGGTGAGGCTGGTGCGCATGGTGATGGTGGTTCTAATACAGCGGCCCAAAAGGGTGACCAAGTTGTAATTGACTTTATTGGCAAGATCGATGGCGTTGAGTTTTCTGGTGGTAAAGCTGAAAACTTTGAATACATCCTTGGTGAAGGTCGAATGTTGCCTGAATTCGAAGCAGCCACATTAGGTCTTAAGGCTGGTGAAAGTAAATCATTTCCTTTGAGTTTTCCAGCCGACTATCACGGTAAAGACGTAGCAGGTAAGACGGCCGAATTTACGATTACTGTTAAATCAGTAAATTGGGCGCATATGCCTGTCGTTGACGATGCATTTGCACTATCGATGGGTGTTACTGAAGGCGGCGTAGCAAAAATGCGTTCTGAAGTAAAAGAAAATTTAGACCGCGAAGTAAAGCGTCGTATTACTTCTTTGCTAAAGAATGAAGTGATGGAAAAGCTCAATACTTTGTGCGAGCTTGAAGTTCCCAAATCTTTAGTCTCCTCAGAGCAAGAGCGTTTGGTTGAAAGTGCCCGCCAAGATTTAATCCAACGTGGGCTGCCTAATGCCAAAGACGCACCTATTCCTGCTGAGTTATTTGCTGAACAAGCTCAAAAGCGTGTTCGGTTAGGCCTGATTTTGAGTGAATTAGTGAAAAAACAAGGGCTAGCAGCCACTGCAGATCAAATCAAGGCTGAAATCGATGAGCAGGCTGCTACTTACGAAGATCCAAAAGAAGTGGTTCGTTGGTTCTATAGCAATCCAAGCCGCTTAAAAGATATTGAGAATATGGTGCTTGAAGACAATGTGATTAAACATTTCACATCACTTGCCAAAGTCAACGATAAAGCGATAAGCTTTGAAGAACTTAGCAAGTTAAACTAAGTTTAAGTTGCCATCAATCTATCTTAAAGAGGACCTTCATAAATGAATCAGAACCATCTTCAGTCTGAGAACCTAGAGCCTAAAGGTTTAGGTTTGGTTCCAATGGTGATTGAGACCTCTGGACGTGGTGAGCGTGCGTACGATATTTATTCCCGTTTATTAAGAGAGCGCGTTGTTTTCTTGGTTGGCGAAGTAAATGATCAAACCGCTAACTTAGTGATTGCACAACTATTGTTTCTCGAGAGCGAAAACCCAGACAAAGAGATTTCTCTCTATATCAATTCACCTGGCGGATCTGTATCTGCTGGCCTTGCTATCTACGACACCATGCAGTTTATTAAGCCGCATGTGAGTACTCTATGTATGGGCATGGCTGCAAGTATGGGTGCATTCTTATTGTGTGCTGGAGAAAAAGGTAAGCGTTACGCATTACCAAATTCTCGCGTCATGATTCATCAGCCATTAGGTGGAGCGCGTGGTCAAGCTTCGGATATTGAGATTCAGGCCCGTGAAATTTTGTATTTGCGCGAACGCCTTAATAAGATCTTGGCTGATCGTACTGGCCAATCTATTGAAACCATCGCCAAAGATACTGATCGTGATAACTTTATGTCAGCAGAGCAGGCTCGTGACTACGGCTTGATTGACAAAGTTATTGAGAAGCGTCCTTAATTATCATTTGAGTCTATTTTGAGTGATACAACTACCAATACGTCAGATAAAGTTTTGTATTGCTCCTTCTGTGGCAAGAGCCAGCACGAGGTTAAGAAGTTAATTGCTGGCCCATCAGTATTCATTTGCGATGAGTGCATTGACCTTTGTACCGACATTATTCAAGAAGAAATTGCTAAGCTTCCCAAGGAAGAGGGCGATGATTCCTTACCGACACCCCATCAGATCCGAGAGAACCTTGATCAATACGTGATTGGTCAAGACCATGCCAAGAAGACCTTGGCAGTAGCTGTCTACAACCATTACAAGCGCCTGAAATATTTACCGAAGCCCAAAAAAGAGAAGCTAGATAAAGATGGCAAACCGGTTGAGGCAGCCGATAAAAAAGAATCTAAATTACCCGCTAAAGCCATCGTCGACGGCGTTGAGTTAGCAAAGAGCAATATTTTGCTAATTGGGCCTACCGGCTCTGGTAAGACCCTCTTGGCGCAAACATTGGCCCGCATGCTAGATGTACCCTTTGTGATGGCTGATGCAACCACTTTGACTGAAGCGGGCTACGTTGGTGAAGACGTTGAGAATATTATTCAAAAACTATTGCAAGCTTGCGACTACAACGTCGAGAAAGCACAGCGCGGTATTGTCTATATTGATGAAATTGATAAGATCTCGCGTAAATCTGATAATCCTTCAATTACTCGTGACGTCTCCGGTGAAGGTGTTCAGCAGGCTTTACTAAAGCTGGTCGAAGGCACCATGGCTTCTGTTCCACCACAAGGTGGGCGCAAGCACCCGAACCAAGATTTCTTGCAAGTAGATACCACCAATATTTTATTTATTTGCGGCGGCGCTTTTGATGGTCTTGAAAAAGTTATCCAACAGCGTACAGCCAAAACTGGGATTGGATTTAATGCCTCGGTTCCTGGAAAAGATGACCGTGGTGTAAGCGATCTGTTAGTTGAAGTGGAACCTGAAGATCTGATTAAGTTTGGCTTAATTCCTGAGTTGATTGGTCGCTTACCTGTAGTGGCAACTTTGGTCCAGCTCGATGAAGAGGCCTTAATTCAGATACTCACTGAGCCTAAAAATGCTTTAGTAAAACAATATCAAGCATTGCTCACGATGGAAGGTGCAGAGTTAGAAGTGCGCCATGCAGCACTTGCAGCCATTGCTAAGAAGGCAATTGCCCGCAAGACAGGAGCGCGCGGTCTGCGATCTATTCTTGAAGGCTCCCTAATGGATGTTATGTACGACTTGCCATCCCTCAAGAATGTCCAGAAGGTCGTCATTGACGACAGCAGCATTGCTGAGGGTGGAAAACCCCTGCTAGTCTACAAACAAGACCCTGATCAAGCGGATTTAAGCAAAAAAGCTTAATTTTTCAGGGTTTTTGCTATTTTTTGGGCAATTCTGCTCATTTTTTGCACTTTTCCCCCTTGTTTTTTTAATAGAGCGACCCATATAGGTAGTATGCTACTCATGAATAGAGTCTCTATTTAGTGGTTAATTACTTTTAGAGACTTTTGAGGATTGATTACTTTGGAGGAATTGCCCTATGCCTGGCCACTTATTACTACCCTCTGAACCGATTCAACTACCATTGCTCCCTTTGCGGGATGTAGTTGTCTTCCCCCATATGGTGATCCCTTTGTTTGTGGGTCGCCCTAAATCAATCAAGGCTCTAGAAGCTGCGATGGAAACCGGTAAAAACGTTCTCTTGGTTGCGCAAAAAACTGCAGCCAAGGATGAGCCTGTGATCGAAGATCTGTACGAGGTTGGCTGTATTGCCAATATTCTGCAAATGCTCAAACTTCCTGACGGCACCGTCAAGGTGTTGGTTGAAGGCGTACAGCGGGCTGAAGTCAGTCAAATTGAAGATAGCATGGGTTACTTCAATTGCGAAGCCACACCAACTGCTATTGATGCAATTGATGCTCATGAAACTGAAGCCTTACGCCGCGCCATCATGGCTCAGTTTGATCAGTATGTAAAGCTGAATAAGAAGGTTCCCCAAGAGATTCTGTCTTCACTTGGGGGCATCGATGATCCAAGCCGCTTGGCCGATACCATCTGCGCTCATTTGCCAGTCAAGCTCGAGCAAAAGCAACGCCTACTCGAGATGACCGATGTAGTGCAGCGTTTAGAGAGCCTCTTGGCCGACCTCGAAAGTGAGATTGATATTTTGCAGGTAGAGAAGCGTATTCGTGGACGCGTCAAACGTCAAATGGAGAAGAGCCAACGCGAGTACTACCTCAACGAGCAAGTGAAAGCGATTCAAAAAGAATTAGGCGAAGGTGAAGAGGGTGCTGACCTTGAAGAGCTCGAGAAACGTATCAAAGCTGCACGCATGCCTAAGGAGGCTTTAAAGAAAGCGGAATCTGAACTCAAGAAGTTAAAGTTGATGTCGCCAATGTCTGCTGAGGCAACAGTGATTCGCAACTTCATTGATACTTTAGTAAATCTTCCATGGAAGAAAAAAACCAAGATTAATAATGATCTGACTAATGCTGAAAAGGTGTTGGATGAAGATCACTATGGCTTGGATAAGGTTAAAGAGCGAATCCTTGAGTACCTTGCAGTTCAACAACGTGTAGATCGCGTTAAGGCGCCGATTCTCTGTCTGGTTGGCCCTCCTGGAGTGGGCAAGACCTCCTTAGGGCAATCGATTGCACGTGCTACTAACCGGAAGTTTGTGCGGATGGCTTTGGGCGGCGTGCGCGATGAATCTGAAATTCGGGGTCATCGCAGGACTTATATTGGTTCTATGCCGGGCAAGATTTTGACTAGCCTTACCAAGGTTGGCGTCCGTAATCCTTTGTTCCTTTTGGACGAAGTAGACAAGATGGGTATGGATTTCCGTGGTGATCCTGCGAGTGCCTTGTTAGAGGTCTTAGATCCAGAGCAAAACCATACTTTCCAAGATCACTATGTTGAGGTTGACTTTGATCTTTCAGATGTGATGTTTGTTGCTACATCGAACTCTTTGAATATTCCAGGCCCTTTATTAGATCGCCTTGAAATTATTCGTTTGGCTGGTTATACAGAGGATGAAAAAACTAGTATTGCCGTTAATTACCTCATTCCAAAACAAATCAAGAATAATGGCTTGAAAAAGGGTGAGCTGAAGATCGAAGAAAGTGCTGTGCGTAACATCATTCGCTACTACACTCGTGAAGCAGGTGTACGTTCCCTAGAGAGGGAAATTAGTAAGATTTGCCGTAAGGTAGTCAAACTCTTGCTCTTGAAAAAAGAAGCGGCGCCGATTGTTGTTAAAGATGAAAATCTTGAGAAATTCTTATCTGTGCGGATGTATGACTTTGGTTTGGCTGCTAAAGAAAATCAAATTGGCCAGGTTACTGGCCTAGCTTGGACTGAAGTTGGCGGCGATCTCTTAACCATTGAAGCGGCAGTAATGCCAGGCAAGGGTGTGATTACGCGTACGGGTTCTATTGGCGACGTGATGAAAGAGTCTGTTGAAGCTGCTCGCACCGTGGTGCGCTCCAGATCAAAGCGTCTTGGTATTACTGATGAGGCATTTGAGAAGAAGGATATTCATATTCACTTCCCGGATGGTGCAACTCCAAAAGATGGTCCTTCTGCTGGCATAGCCATTACGACTGCTTTAGTTTCGGTTTTCACCGGAATTCCGATTCGCTCAGACGTTGCCATGACAGGTGAGATCACTTTGCGTGGTGAAGTGCTGCCCATCGGTGGATTAAAAGAGAAGCTCTTGGCTGCTCACCGTGGTGGCATTAAGTTAGCGTTGATTCCGGAAGAGAACGTCAAGGATTTAATTGATATTCCCGATAATGTGAAAAATGCAATTGAAATTATTCCTGTGCGTTGGATTGATAAGGTCTTAGAGCTTGCGCTAGAGCGCATGCCAGAAGCATTGCCAGACCCAACCCCTGAAGAACTTGCTAAAAAGGCATCGGAAGCTAGCAAAGCCACTGAGAAAGTATCTTCGGCAGAAGTTCTCAAGCACTGAAAGTAGTCAGGTTTTCCGCCCCGATTAATCCCATCATTAGGGCTTCATTTGGCGGAAAACCAGTGTTTTTGGGTACTTAGGTTACAATTTCACCTGTAATATTTGGGGCGCTTAGCTCAGTTGGTAGAGCGTCTGCCTTACACGCAGAATGTCGGGAGTTCGAGCCTCTCAGCGCCCACCAAATGTTTACACCTTCTCAGCCTGTTTCAAGGCGTCCCAGCTTTCTGGTTCTGCTGCCTAGTACACTCACATAGTTAATATTTATTACTAGCGAACTTATTCATGTTTGATACCGTCCGAAAGCACCAGAAGCTTCTACAGCTCGTATTGATGCTGTTTATTGTTCCATCATTTGCCATGTTTGGAATTTCTAGTTATTCCAGCTTCATGGATAAAGAAACCGACCTGGTAAAAATTAATGGCAAAGCTATTACTGCTCAAGAAGTTGATAATGCAGCTAAGCGTCAAGCTGAACGCGTTGGCGGTAACCCACAGATTGCACAAAGCCTACAATTTAGACAGGCAATTTTGAATGAGTTATTACAACAACGCATTCTCGGTTTCGCCGTAACCGATTTACGCCTGCAAGTTGGTAAAGAGTCTTTGGTAAAGAGCTTGCAAAATATTCCGCAGATTCGTGCTTTGTATAAAGCAGATGGTAGCTTTGATGACGCGCGCTTTAAACAGCTCTTAGCTAATAACGGCTTAAATGAAGAGCAGTTCTATGCCAGCCAAGCCTTTGATCTCAAAATAGGTCAACTGGTTAATTCTGTTGCCCGCACTGAACTGGCTAGCCCAAAACTTTCAGAAATCATTTCCACCTTATACGAGACCGAACGCCAGGTACAGGCCTTGCCATTTGAGGCTAAAAGCTTCTTATCTAAAGTTAACCCAAGCCAAGAGGAATTGCAGGCTTTTTATCAGGCCAATACCAAACTCTTTGAAAGCCCTGAGTTCCTTGATGTTGAGTACATTGTGCTCAAAGCCGACCCTAAAGAAGATGCAAAAGTCTTTAGCGAAAAAGCCGATCAATTTGCCAATATGACTTATGACCAGTCCGATAGTTTAAAACCTGCTGCTGATAAGTTAAGACTGAGTATTCAGAGCCAAAAGGGCTTAACCCGATCTGGTCCAAGCGGCGTTTCAAGAGACCACCCTCTAGCTAGTCCAAAGGTTATACAAGCACTCTTTGGTGATGAGGCTGTGAAAAACAAACGTAATATCGAAGCGGTGCAAATCTCACCTGGAGTTTTCGTTTCTGCCAGAGTGGTGACTTTCCACCCGGCTCAGACCTTACCTTTTGCAGATGTTGCCAGTGAAGTCAAGAGGCAAGTAAGCCAACGCGCTGCAGAAAAGTTAGCTGTGGCGGCTGCAACTGAGCGTTATGCAGAACTGAAAAAAGATCCTAACAGTACTGCCGGTTTTGGGAGTGCAATATGGGTTTCTCGCAATAAACCGGCAAATCTGGTTGGCAGTGCCTTAGATGATGTGATGTCAGTAAGCCAGGATAAATTGCCTGCTTATGTATCTGTTGATAATCCAGGTATAGGCGCTACCTTGTATCGAGTTGATCAGATACGTCAACCCGCTGGTGTAGATGCCAAGGTGCACAAAGCACAGTCGCAGCAGATACAAGCATTAGCAGCCCAAGCAGAGTTTGCAGGCTTTATGGCCTATTGGCGAGACAGTGCTAAGGTAAAAACGATTAATTCCTTAAAACCGCCATCGACAGGTGCAGGTAGCTAATTTATTTATTGCTATTGAGAAGTGATTGATATGGGGCCATAGCGCCCCATACATTTTTATAAAGAATGGTTTGGGCTTTTTCATTAGGATGAATGTTATCCGCCTGGAATAGATCAGCATTGCTGATAACGCCTGCCATAAAAAACGGCACTAATTCAATGCCTTCTTGTGATGCTAGTTTAGGGTAGAGGTCTTTAAATTTCTTCGTATAGTCTTGACCATAATTAGGTGGGATTTGCATGCCAAATAACAATACTTTCGCTCCTGACTTTTTGCTCTGTTGGATCATTTGTCGTAAATTCTTTTGCGTTTCCTCAATGGATAGTCCCCGCAAGGCATCATTTGCTCCTAGCTCAAGCAAGACAATACTGGGTTTCTTTTGCGCCAGAAGCCCTGAAAAGCGCGCCAAGCCGCCTGCAGTAGTTTCACCGCTAATGCTGGCATTGAAAACAAGCCATTGACTACCTTGTTCTTTAAGTTGCCCCTCGAGAAGTTTGACCCAACCAGAACCCCTTGAGATCCCGTACTCAGCAGAGAGACTATCGCCCATTACCAAAATAGTCGGATTTGAGCTGGCCGATGTGACAAAAGAAATTAACAGGCAAAATAAGCCCATCGCTATTACTTTTTTTGTTACAAAGGTCAGTAGATTATTTTGATTCATTTATTCGTTTACTTTAAGGCAATGAAGCCCTTGTATCGGTTTTCCTATTTATGAGCTCCACAGAAAAAGTCCTCAGTGCAAATCATCTGGGTAAGTCAGTTGTATCGAGCGATGGCGTTTTGACTATTTTGCACGACATTTGCTTTGAAATAAAACCTGGTGAAAGTGTAGCCATCACAGGCAGCTCTGGTTCTGGTAAAAGTACTTTGCTAGGACTATTAGCTGGGCTAGATCTGCCAAGCGAGGGCAATGTCACGCTCATGGGACAGAACCTCGCAGCTCTTGATGAGGATGGGCGAGCAAAGCTTCGAGGCTTACAGGTAGGTTTTGTGTTCCAGTCTTTCCAGTTGCTGCCACATCTCACAGCGCTCGAAAACGTCATGCTGCCAGCAGAGTTAGCTGGGATTGGGAATGCTAAAGGGGAGGCTATGGCTTGGCTAGAACGGGTTGGTCTTAGTGAACGCTTTGACCATTTCCCTAAGACCCTTTCAGGCGGTGAACAGCAGCGCGTAGCCTTAGCTCGAGCCTTTATCACCAAGCCTGCCATTCTCTTTGCCGATGAGCCTACCGGAAGCCTAGATGAGGCAAGCGGTAATCGGGTGATTGAGCTGCTTTTTGAGCTCAACAAGGCCAATCATTCCACGCTTGTTCTAGTTACCCATGACCCAGCCTTAGCCGGTCGGTGTCAGCGCCAATTACACCTCCAGGGCGGGCGCTTACTGTAGGCAAAACCTTATAATATAGGGATGTCTTTTTACCAATTTTTACCCGGCGCCAACGCGCTTTCTTCCTTTCGCCAACAGCGTCTTTTAGCCTCCTTAGCTGCTCAAGGCGTTGAGTTAGATGCCATTGAGGCGCAATATCTTCACTTCATTTGGTCTGATGCAGCATTGAGCACAAAAGACCAGGAAGTTCTTGCGAGTCTTTTAACTTACGGCCAACCATTCACCAGCTCTGCTTTAAAACATGGTGCTGTAGTGATTCCACGTTTCGGGACAGTTTCTCCATGGGCTAGCAAAGCTACTGATATTGCCCGGCAATGCGGATTAAATGTATTGCGCATTGAGCGTGGCGCGCAGTTCTCATGGAAAGCTAAAAAATCACTCACTGCAGCTCAAGAGCAAATCGTGTTGGCAGCAGTTCACGATCGCATGACCGAAGCTGTTATTCATTCGATCGATGAGGCCAATGCTCTGTATCAAACCCTTGAGGATCGGCCTTTAAGTCGAATTAAGGTACTAGAGCAAGGCAGGGCAGCACTAGATCAAGCAAATCAAGAGCTGGGTTTAGCGCTTTCTGATGATGAAGTTGATTATTTAACCGAAAACTTCATGCGCCTCAAGCGTAACCCGAGCGATGTAGAGCTCATTATGTTTGCGCAAGCCAATAGCGAACATTGTCGCCATAAGATTTTTAATTCAAGCTGGTCGATTGATGGTGATGATCAAGAGCGTTCATTATTTGCCATGATTCGCAATACCCATCAGTTGCATCCAGAGGGAACGATCGTTGCTTATTCTGATAATTCTGCTGTGATGGCTGGCTGTGAATCAGAAACTTGGGTGCCACAGGGCGATGATCATCGTTATGAAAAAGATACGCGTTTAGTACACACCTTAATGAAAGTAGAAACGCATAATCATCCAACTGCAATTGCACCTTTTCCA
This sequence comes from uncultured beta proteobacterium, assembly GCA_903909925.1. Classification (GTDB taxonomy): domain Bacteria; phylum Pseudomonadota; class Gammaproteobacteria; order Burkholderiales; family Burkholderiaceae; genus Polynucleobacter. The sequence continues at coordinate 12,687 of CAIVXR010000267.1, forward strand.
GGAGCCTCTACAGGAGCTGGTGGCGAGATTCGTGATGAGGGTGCCACTGGTATTGGTGGTCGCCCTAAAGCAGGCTTAACTGGGTTCTCAGTCTCTAATCTGAATATCCCCGGAACAGAGCTTCCCTGGGAAAGTGAACAGTATGGGAAACCTGAACGGATAGCGACACCCTTGCAGATCATGATTGATGGCCCATTGGGCGGCGCTGCTTTTAATAATGAATTTGGCCGTCCGATTTTGGGCGGTTACTTCCGCGTATTTGAACAAACGCTAGATGGCGCACGTCGTGGTTATCACAAGCCCATCATGATTGCAGGTGGTATCGGTAGTATTGATGCTATCCATACTGCGAAGAAAGCAATCCAGGCGGGGCACTTACTAATTCAGCTTGGTGGTCCAGGTATGCGAATTGGTATGGGTGGTGCTACAGGCAGTTCAGTTGCCACTGGAACCAATACAGCGGATTTAGATTTTGACTCAGTACAACGCGGCAACCCAGAAATGGAACGTCGTGCGCAAGAGGTTATTAATGCCTGCCGCGCTATGGGCCAAAAGAACCCAATCGTCTCGATTCATGATGTTGGTGCTGGTGGCTTATCGAATGCCTTCCCAGAGTTAGCTGATGGTGCAGGCTTAGGTGCAAAATTTAAATTACGCAGCGTACCCCTTGAAGAGAGTGGTATGAGCCCTGCAGAGATTTGGTGTAACGAATCTCAAGAACGCTATGTCTTGGCAATCGAAGCAAAAGATTTGGCGCTATTTAAATCCTTATGCGAGCGAGAACGTTGTCCTTTTGCGGTCGTTGGTGAGGCTACACTAGAGCGCCAATTACAACTGAGTGATTCTAAACAGAGTTTGGGTGCTGATACAGCAATGCCAATTGATATGCCAATGGAAGTGTTACTCGGCAAACCTCCCCGCATGCATCGTGATGTGCAACGGGTAGCCCAAGAATTTAATGAGCTTAACGTTACTGATGCCGATCTTGCTCAGTCCATCGCTTGGGTGCTACAACAGCCGACCGTTGCTAGCAAATCATTCTTAATCACCATTGGCGATAGAACCGTCGGCGGCCTAAATGCCCGCGATCAATTTGTTGGTCCATGGCAAGTACCAGTAGCAGACTGTGCCGTTACTCTGATGGATTACAAAGGCTATCGCGGTGAAGCGATGAGTATGGGAGAAAGAACACCGATAGCAGTAATGGATGCACCTGCAGCGGCTCGTATGGCCGTTGGTGAGGCAATTACCAATCTATTAGCTACAGATATTCATTCTTTGGGAGATGTAAAGTTATCAGCAAACTGGATGGCTGCTTGCGGCTCTCCCGGAGAAGATGCAAAGCTATATGACTCAGTTAAAGCAGTCGGTATGGACTTATGTCCAGCTTTAGGAATTTCTATTCCCGTTGGTAAAGATTCTTTATCAATGGCTACGGCTTGGCAAGACAAAGGACAGGATAAAAAAGTTCTAGCACCTGTTTCTTTAATTATTTCAGCATTTGCATCTGTGCAAGATGTGCGTAAAACACTGACTCCCCAGTTAAAACTTAAAGCGCAAGATGGATTAGCACTAGATACTGAGTTAATCCTAATTGACCTTGGCCGCGGCAAGAACCGAATGGCTGGCAGTATTTTGGCTCAAGTATTAAATCAGTCTGGAAAAGACGCACCTAATTTAGATCATCCAGAAGATCTCAAAAATCTAGCTGCAGCGATTATCGAGCTGCGCAAAGAAGACAAGCTCTTGGCCTATCACGACCGCTCTGATGGCGGCTTATTGGCCTGTGTGGCTGAGATGGCATTTGCTGCTCATTGTGGCGTTTCCATCAACGTTGACATGATCGCGACTGATGCTACTCAAGAGCCAGATTATGGCGATGCGAAGAACTGGGCACAGCAGGTTTCTGGTCGCCGTCATGAACAAACCATGCGCGCTTTATTTAATGAAGAGCTTGGTGCAGTCATTCAGGTTCGTAGGGCAGATCGAGATGCTGTATTTGCTTTACTTCGCAAGCTCAATCTCAGTGCGTTTAGTCATGTGATTGGCAAACCTAATACCAATGGCCGCATTGAGATCTGGCGTGATGCCAAAAATATCTTTGCTGAGCCCCGCGAAATTTTACAAAAGATGTGGACTAATACCAGCTATCAAATTGCTCGCTTACGCGATAATCCTGCTTGTGCTGATAGCGAATTTGCTCTCTTAGATAATCTCTCTGATGCCGGCATGTCACCAAAACTGACTTTTGATCCTGCCGAAGATATTGCTGCGCCATTTATTCAGAAAAATGCACGTCCTAAAGTGGCGATTTTGCGAGAGCAGGGTGTGAACTCTCATGTAGAAATGGCCTATGCCGTCAACTGGGCTGGCTTTGATAGCTATGACGTCCATATGTCTGATCTGTTAAGTGGCAGAGCAAAGCTTGATGATTTCAGGGGTTTGATCGCTTGCGGTGGATTTAGTTATGGTGACGTTCTTGGCGCTGGCGAAGGCTGGGCAAAGACGATTCTCTTTAATCAACACCTTCGAGATCAATTCTCAGCATTCTTTAATCGTCAAGATAGTTTTGCTTTAGGCGTTTGTAATGGCTGCCAGATGATGAGCAATCTGTCGGGAATTATTCCTGGTGCACAAGCTTGGCCCAAATTTACGCGCAATCAATCAGAACAATATGAAGCCCGTTTGGTGATGGCAGAGGTTCTTGCTTCACCATCGATCTTTACGCAAGGCATGGAAGGTAGTCAATTGCCAATTGCAATAGCGCATGGTGAGGGTTTTGCCAATTTCAGTCAACAAGGTAATTTGGAGAAATTGAAACAACAAGGCTTGAGTACATTGCGCTTTGTTGATCATGAAGGTATGTCAACTGAAATCTACCCAATGAACCCAAATGGCTCCCCAGGTGGCCTAACTGGAGTCACCACATCAGATGGCCGCTTTACAGTCATGATGCCTCATCCAGAGCGGGTATTTCGTGCTGTGCAGATGAGCTGGTGCCCACCTGAGTGGTTAGACACCCCTGATGGCGCTAGCCCCTGGTTACGTTTATTCCGTAACGCACGTCGCTGGGCAAAGTAGTCAGATGCATCTGGGGCATCTATGTTGATGGAGCCGGTTACCTTCTCAGAAAGCGGGGGGATACGCTACCTTCATTTTGGCACTGAGTTAATTCAGGGGGCTATGCGTATACGTGACCCCAATGAAATTTACCTCGAGTACAACCAGCAAATGATGGCCTGGCTACTTTTTTTAGAAACCAAGCCTGGTATGCGGGTTGCTCAATTAGGGCTTGGCACTGGTGCTTTAAGTAAGTTCACACACCTGCATTGTCCAGCCGTGAAATCTACTGTGGTAGAGCTCAATCCTGCCGTGATTGTATCGGCAAGAAGTATGTTTTCCATGCCAGATGATGATCGAAGACTAGAAACACTGCAGACTGATGCCAAGAGGTTTGTAAAGAGTAGCAAATTCAAAAATACTTTCGATGCAGTCCAGGTCGATTTATACGATGCGATTTGTGATGGCCCATCTGCAAGCTCTTTGGAGTTTTATAAGGGTTGCTACAACATCCTCAAAGAGCCTGGCGTTCTCACAGTCAATCTATTTTCACGTCATAAGAGCTTTAACATCAATCTCAAGAATATCTGTGAAGCCTTTCATAACCGCATACTGTTATTTCCAGAATCGCATGATTGTAATGTGGTTGCCATTGCCTTTAAGGGACCAAAGCTAGAGGCAGAGTGGAAAGAGGTTACGGCTCGTGCAAAACTCATCAAAGAAAAAACAGATCTACCAACCAATAAATGGGTCTCTGGCATGAGTCGTGAAAATGCTCGTCAGGAATTAAAGTTATCTATATAAGATAGTTGCACAAGAAAAAAGGCGATCAACTGATCGCCTTTTCTTTTTAGACAATTACCGTATCTGCGATGTCACTAAATGATTTGATCTTGTCAAAGTTCATATAACGATATACCTCGGCAGACTTCGCATTGAGCGACTCTACTTGTTCAAGGTATTCCTTAGGGGTTGGTAGGCGACCCAAGAGGGCTGCTACAGAAGCTAGCTCTGCAGAAGCCAAGTAAACCCGAGTATCAATCCCTAAACGATTCGGAAAATTACGGGTAGATGTAGATACGGCTGTGGAACCCTTGCGCATCTGCGCTTGGTTACCCATGCACAGTGAACATCCTGGAGTTTCCATACGGGCACCTGTACGACCTAATATGCCGTAGTAGCCTTCTTCAGTAAGCACCATTTGATCCATCTTGGTTGGCGGAGCAATCCACAAACGAGTAGGTATATCAGTCTTGCCTTCTAGAACTTTACCAGCGGCACGGAAGTGGCCAATATTGGTCATGCAAGAACCGATAAAGACTTCGTCGATCTTCTCGCCAGCAACCTCAGAGAGAAACTTCACATCATCTGGATCATTAGGGCAAGCCAGGATAGGCTCTTTGATTTCGTTCATATCGATCTCAATGATTTCTTTATAGTCAGCATTGGCATCGGCTTTTAGCAACTCCGGTTTAGCGATCCATGCTTCCATCGCTTTGATGCGGCGACCTAAAGTACGCTTGTCATCGTAACCGTTAGCAATCATCCATTTCATCAAAGTGATATTGGACTGCATATATTCAATGATCGGCTCTTTATTGAGTTGCACAGCGCAACCACCAGCAGAGCGCTCAGCTGAAGCATCAGACAATTCAAATGCTTGTTCAACTTTGAGATCAGGCAAACCTTCGATTTCTAAAATGCGGCCAGAGAAAATATTTTTCTTGCCTTGCTTCTCAACAGTCAACAAACCTTTTTTGATGGCATACAAGGGAATGGCGTTAACCAAGTCACGCAATGTAATACCTGGCTGCATCTTGCCCTTAAAGCGTATAAGTACAGACTCAGGCATATCTAGAGGCATCACGCCGGTAGCTGCTGCAAAAGCAACCAAGCCAGAGCCAGCAGGAAATGAGATTCCAATTGGGAAGCGAGTATGACTGTCGCCACCTGTGCCGCAGGTATCAGGCAATAACAAGCGATTTAACCAGCTGTGGATCACACCATCACCAGGACGCAATGCGACGCCACCACGGTTGGTCATAAATGCTGGCAACTCGTGGTGAGTACGAATATCCACTGGTTTTGGATATGCAGAGGTATGACAGAAAGATTGCATGACCAAGTCAGCAGAAAATCCTAAGCAAGCCAAATCTTTTAACTCATCACGAGTCATAGGACCAGTTGTATCTTGTGATCCAACAGTAGTCATATGTGGCTCACAGTAAGTACCAGGACGTACGCCTTGACCTTCTGGCAAGCCACAGGCGCGGCCAACCATCTTCTGCGCCAAACTGAAACCTTTTTTATTATCAGGAGGGCTTACTGGGACGCGGAATTCTGTAGAGGCTAGCAAACCAAGAGCAGCGCGTGCTTTAGCAGTTAAGCCACGGCCAACGATCAATGGGATACGACCACCAGCGCGAACCTCATCAAAAATCACTGGGGACTTCAGGGCAAAAGAAGTAATCTCTTTGCCATCTTTGAACGCCTTGCCCTCGTATGGGCGCAATTCAATCACATCACCCATATTCATCTGGCTTACATCGAGCTCAATTGGTAATGCACCAGCATCTTCCATCGTATTAAAGAAAATTGGAGCGATCTTGCTGCCTAAACAAACACCGCCGAAGCGCTTGTTTGGAACAAATGGAATATCTGCACCAGTCCACCACAGAACCGAGTTGGTGGCTGACTTACGTGAAGAACCTGTACCAACAACATCGCCAACATAAGCAATTTGATTGCCTTTTTTCTGCAGCTCAGCAATTTGTTTCATTGGACCACGTACGCCAGTTTCGTCAGGATCAATGCCTGGGCGTGGATTTTTTAACATGACCGTTGCATGTAACGGTATATCTGGACGACTCCATGCATCAGGCGCTGGAGACAAATCATCGGTATTCGTTTCACCAGTAACTTTGAAGACTGTGAGCTTTAAGCTTTCAGGAACAGCAGGGCGGCTAGTAAACCACTCGGCATCTGCCCAACTCTGCAATACAGACTTAGCATTCGCATTACCTTTTTCAGCCAGCTCTTGTACATCATGAAAATAGTCAAACATCAATAAGGTTTTCTTGAGGGCAGTTGCTGCAGCTGTGCCGCATTCGGGATCACTTAAGAGTTCAACTAGGGGTTTGATGTTATAGCCACCCAGCATGGTTCCTAATAGTTCAGTTGCTTTCACCCGAGAAATTAAAGGTGACTTATCTGCGCCCTTGGCAACTGCATCTAAAAACTCTGCCTTTACTTTTGCAGCCTCATCAACGCCGGCAGGTATACGATTTGTGATCAATTCGATAAGCTCTGCCTCTTTACCTGACGGTGGATTTTTTAACAACTTGACCAGTTCAGAAGTTTGATCCTTGCTTAATGGGAGGGCAGGTATACCTAGGGCTGCGCGCTCGGCAGCAATGGCGTTATAGGCTTCTAACATGGTGTTTCCTATGAGGTAAATATGAACTATTCAAAGGCTAAAGGGCAATTCTCTCCCGAATATCACCATTATAGTTACTTCTTTAAGTCTTATATAAGAGTTTAAAAACTATGGATATTGCCAAATTAGAGCAATTTTGGTGAAAACTAGAGCAAAAGCCTAGCTTTTCAAGCTCAATTAGATGGTTTGCTCTTCCTTGAGCGCCCAAACAAGCGCCACTACCCATCCGATCAAAGACCACCCCAGAAAAAGGTTCAGAGCAAAAATTGCTCCGGTATTGGCTCTTTTGCGGTTAAAAGC